>NZ_KV917374.1:395147-646855 GCF_002019645.1 Litchfieldia alkalitelluris
ATTCCATTAGACCAAAAGTTTATTTTTGGAATGAACACCGTACAATCTTTCGGAAGCCTTGATGTAGAATCGTTTGGGGTTTCACATGACGCAGCAGAACCGATGTTTTATGTATTTCATTATGAAGGCAAAAAGGTAGTTCTTATCACAGATACAGGATATGTGAGTGATCGGATGAAGGGAACGATAAAAAATGCGGATGCCTACGTTTTTGAAAGTAACCATGATGTAGAAATGCTTCGGATGGGACATTATCCATGGAGTATAAAGCGTCGTATCTTAAGTGATGTTGGCCATGTATCAAATGAAGATGCTGCCTTAGCGATGACTGAGGTAATTGGTGACCGAACAAAGAGAATCTACCTGGCACATTTAAGTACTGATAATAATATGAAAGATTTGGCTAAAATGGCCGTTCAACAAACGATTGAAAGCAAAGGCTACGTGATCGGAGAACAATTCGACCTTTACGATACAGATCCAAAAGTTCCAACCAAACTAGCATATGTCTAATGTTTAATCTTTGAAAAAAACGTGTAAAATTAATTGTGTGCTTAAATGGAATATAAAATAGAAGTTAGTTTAGGGTAGACCACTTTGCGAATCAGTTACTTGCACCATGAAGGATAAAAAGTACTAATTCAGTTGGAATGAGCACAAGTTCACTCGACTCCTGCGGGATGCAGCGGGCACAGTGAGACCCCGCAGGAGCATCTGCGACGAGGAGGCTCACCGCACGCCCCGTGGTATCCCGCGAGTGAGCTGTAGCGAATGGAATTCTAAGACTAATTATTTTCAAGGTAGTTTTTAAAAATACACTAATTGAATTTTTAGAATGCGTGAGTATAATTATTTATAGAAACTAAATAAATTCATAATTATCATTTTTTCATTTGTTTTTGATGAAGGCTCTTTTCTGAAAGATTGTTGTTAATCGAACAATTATAGAGATTAATAGCTGCTATTTATAAAATAAAGGGTTAGCATTTCAGAAGAAAAGATGCCACTCCACTTTATTCATAGTGTTTTCTATGACGGTTAAGAATAACAAATTTTACGAAATTAGCCTTGATGAAAGGAATGTTGTGACTATGGGATATTATGATCAAGATTATGAACATCTTAGACAAAACCGAAAAGGAAATAAACCAGGTTGGGTCATATCTGCATTTGTTGGGGCAATCATTGGTGCTTTAGTGATATTATTCTCCATCCCAACACTAGTAGAAATGAATATCCTACCCTATGACCAACAAGCAGCTGGAATTGAAAATGATGTAAAAGGGACAGATGGTTCACCTGAAAGCATCCCAGCGAATCAAACCAATGTTGTTGTAGATGTAACGACAGAAATCACCACAGCAGTTGATAAAGTAAGTGAAGCAGTCGTAGGGATTGTAAACTTACAGGAATCAAACTTCTGGGCAACAGAATCTTCACAGGAAGCTGGAACAGGCTCTGGTGTCGTTTATAAAAAAGCTGGTGATAAGGCATATGTGGTAACGAACCATCACGTCATCGAGGGTGCTTCTGATATTGAAGTAAGCTTAAGTGATGGGACTCGAGTAAAAGCTAAATTTCTCGGAAGTGATGTTTGGACCGACTTAGCTGTACTTGAAATTGATGGAGATCATGTTGAAAAGGTAGCCGAATTTGGAGACTCTGATCATATGAAGTTAGGTGAACCAGTCATTGCAATCGGAAATCCTCTAGGATTACAATTCTCAGGTTCAGTTACACAAGGAATTATCTCAGGCTTAAACCGTTCAATTCCAATTGATATTAATCAAGATGGTGTACCAGACTGGCATGCAGATGTTATGCAAACAGATGCAGCTATTAACCCAGGTAATAGTGGTGGAGCCCTAGTGAACATTAAGGGGGAAGTCATTGGAATTAATTCAATGAAGATCGCGCAAAGTGCTGTAGAGGGTATTGGACTATCCATTCCGATTTCAATTGCAAAACCAATTATTGAAGATCTTGAAATGTACAATGAAGTTCGAAGACCAGTTTTAGGTGTAGGAAATCTAAAAGCATTAAGTGAAATTTCAGGCTATCACCGTCAGGAAACATTACATCTACCTGAAGAGGTAAAAGATGGAGTAGCTATTTTAGAAGTAGTACCAAATACTCCTGCATCAAAAGCGGGTCTTAAAGATCTTGATGTGATTGTAGAATTTGATGGGAAGAAAATTGATTCAGTCATCGCTTTAAGGAAGCATTTATATAATGAAAAAGTTATTGGTGATTCAATGGAAGTAACATTTTATCGTAATGGTAAAAAGCAGACGGTGACAGTGAAATTATCAGACCAATCATTATAGTGATTTAAGGGGGGGGCAGTATATGCTCTCCTTTTATTTGTTTTGTAAGGCTCTTTTCTGAAGAATTGTTGCTAATTGCCCTAATTATGCAGTAGAAACATAGTTGTTATAACAAATTGGTATTAATCTATGAAGAAAAGATGCCACCACTTTATACAGTAGTGTTTACTTGGAGTTGTTAAAATCAACAAAGTTTACGAAAACAGCCTTTAATAAAAGATATACACATGTTGATAAGTTATTTATAGAGATAGAATGTAATTTTAGGATACAATGAATGAGGTATGCAGTTTGTGGCAATAGATTAATTATAAAAGCTTAAAGGATGATCGTATTGATAAAGTGTTGTGAAGAACATATTGAGCTAGCATTAGATGTTTACGTGGATAACCACGAGCTACCACCAGACATGAAACGACTTTCAGAGGATGAAAAGTTATTAACAACCTGTGAATTTTGTCAAAACGAAGCGACATATGTTGTGGGGAACTAGTATTCTCATACAAGATGTGGATACGAATTGTGGATATGTGGATAACTTTTGGGGATAACTTGTTTGTAAGGTGGGGATACCTGTGAATATTACAATATTCAGTATAGGAAAACTAAAAGAGAAATATTTAAAGCAAGGAATAGATGAGTACTTAAAACGACTGACTGCTTATGCAAAGGTCGAGGTTATTGAATTACCAGATGAAAAAGCCCCGGAAACATTAAGTGATGTCGAAATGGAACAAATTAAACAAAAAGAGGGCGAACGGATATTAAGTAAGATCTCAGATGATACCCATGTTATTGCATTAGCGATCGAAGGGAAAATGAAATCCTCTGAGCAGCTTGCTAGTGATATGGACCGACTTGCTACATATGGAAAAAGTAAAATTGCATTTATTATCGGTGGTTCTCTCGGGCTAAGTAGTGATGTGATGAAGCGGGCGAATGATACTCTATCATTTTCGAAGATGACGTTTCCACATCAGTTGATGAGGTTGATATTATTGGAACAGGTTTATCGGGCGTTTCGGATTAATCGGGGGGAACCGTACCATAAGTAAGCCAGGTTTTTATCCATGCCTTCCTTAAGGTTGAGGAGACTGGATTCCTGCATCTGGGAAAGTTCGCTCATACCTGGTTAGGAATCAAGTTAGTTACTTTGATCTAATAAATAGAGGGAGAAATTCCACTTAATTAACAAATATCACTGAAAATAGCCAAAATAGACGTAAAAATTTCCCTTATTTGACTCAAAAACGTAATAATAGGTAATTTTGCTTTATATAGGCGGAAAAACTTCCCTTATTTATCCCAAAACGAGCTCTAATCAGCAATTAACGGAAAAATCTCCGCTTAATTTTATGGTTAGTTACTCAATTAAAGACATAACGTTTATTTAAAAGAAGTGGGATTGAAGGCAGGCGTGGCATTTATTTTTGTTACATGCAATACGGACAACGGTATCACAAGTGATGGTAAAGCAGACAGTGGAGCTTGAACTAATTTAAAGTAAATATAGATATTTTATTAAGTTAAGGTTTATAAAGAAGGAATATAAAATCATTCACAAAAGTAAACGCCTGGATTTGATCCAGACGTTTACTTTTTTATATTTTCCACACCGTTAATTAACAGGGCCTAGTTATAAAAAACGCTTTTTTCTATCTTCTTCATTTGATAAAAGTAGCCTTTTCTTCTCATTAAATCGTGGAATGTTCCATTTTCAATAATCCTTCCGTTATCCATAACTATGATCTGGTCCATTCGTTCTAACCCGGTTAGTTTGTGGCTGATGAGAACAATGGTGTTCCCTTTTGCTTGTGTAAATAACCTGTTCATCACTCGCTGTTCTGTAATGGGGTCAACAGACGAGGTGGGTTCATCAAGTAACAACAGGCTACTCTTTTTAAGCATAGCTCTTGCAATGGCAAGCCTCTGTTTTTCACCACCTGAAAGATTTCCCCCTTTTTCTAAAATGGTAGAGTCTAAGGACAGTTGGTCTAGTTTTACACATGATAGTATTTCACTCATTTCCTTGTCAGAAATATTTTCACCTGCAAGCTTTAAGTTATCTCTAACCGTACCATAAAAGAAGTGATTGCTTTGGAGAACTAGGGAGATGTTTTTCCAAAGCAGATCTTCATCTAAATCTGCTAACGGTTGCCCCTGTAAAGTGATTGTTCCACTAGAGGGTGGGTAAAGGTTTAGTAATAGATTAAGCAATGTAGATTTTCCACATCCACTGGGTCCAACTATCGCAGTTTTGGAACCGCTAGGTAATAGTAAGGAAACATTAGATAGAGTAGGGCGAGATTCTCCTGGAAAGTAAAACTTGACGTTTTTACATTCAATCTCCGGTGCTTTTTGTAGCTCTACTAATCTGTTTTTGCTTGTAAGATCTTGTTGGTTCTGGGCTTCATCTATGATAGAAAACAGTCGAATGGCAGCATTTCTAGAATCTTCGAAATAACTCGGTGCCTCTGTCATTGGAGCTGCCGTCTCAAATACCGTTAACGAGACGAGAACAAGCATTGCTAAAAAAACGCCATCAAGCTCTTTCGTAGATACTAGGTAAGCTCCTAAAGCAAGCACAAACCAGGAAGTAACGAGAGAAAACCAGTGATTGATTGCAACGTTTAATTGTTCCTGTTTTCCTCTATCTTGTTGCTCCCCAATGTAAACGTCTGATGTATGACTCAGTACCTGTTCTTTAAATGATAGCTTCTGATAAAGCTTTAAATCTAAAAAGCCATATAAAAATTCGGTTGTGTCAGTAGATAGCTGAGCGCGAAGCTGTAGGATACTTGATTGGATACCCTGCTGTTTTATAGCAAAAATAAGGGGAATACAAAAGCCGGTTATGATTAGTCCTGTTAACAGAATAAATGCCACAGGCAAGGAAAAGATTGCTGTAAAAATAATCGTCGTAAGGAAAACAACGAGCATTACAATTGGTGGATAATAAACGCGAAGAAAAAAATGCTGCAAGCTTTCTACATCACCAACAACCCTGGCTAACAAGTCACCACTGCGAAATCTTTGAAAAAGTGAAGGCGCAAGTGGTTCTAGTTTTGTAAAGAAATAGGTCCTTAAATTACTTAAGATTGTAAAAGTAGCTTTGTGTGAGTAATAGCGTTCCGCATACCTGCTAAAGGCACGAAGTACTGTGAATAATTTTAACAAGGCTACAAAAATCGTGAGTATATATAGAGGTGGAAGCAGTGCTGCCTTCGAAACGAGATATCCGCTGTCTGCAAACACGGCAACCGTGGAAATTCCAGCAAATACTCCAAATAGTATCGAAATGTACATATCCTTCCGTTCCATTAACATCAACTTGATTACGGATTTTAATTCCCTCATCCAGCAACACCTCCTTGCTGTTCTTCTACCATCGTCAAATAATCCTTCGTATTTTCCAATAGCTCTTTATGAGTCCCTTTCCCAACTAAAGTCCCTTTTTCAAGATATAAAATACAGTCTGCTTGTTTGATTGTATGTAATCGGTGTGCGACAGTAATGATGGTCGCGTCCTGGGCCAGCTCCTTAATTGATTGTTGCAGAATGCTTTCTGTATAAAGATCTAATCCGACGGTAGGTTCATCAAACAATATAATTGATGGCCTTTTTAAAAAGGCACGAGCAAGTGCAATTCGCTGTCTTTCCCCACCCGATAACCCTCTGCCACCTTCGCCAATTGACGTATTAATGCCATCTTCTAATTGTTCTATAAGCTCTGTGAGCCCTGCTTTTTCTATTACATTGGTAAGCTCGTCTTGGGAGATTATTTTCCCTTGGCAGGTAATGAGGATATTGTCTTTAATTGTTCCTGAAAATATGTAAGGGTCCTGTGATATATAAATGAGCTTGTCGAACCATTCTCCTTCATCATAGTTAAAAAGTGGCTGATTATTAATTAAGATTTCTCCGGTTGAAGGCAAGTACATCCCAGCTATTAAATGAAGTAAGCTTGTTTTGCCAGAACCACTTGGTCCAACAATGGCAATTTGGCTATAAGGCTCGAATGCTGCATTGATACCATGTAAAGAAAAGTGATCCTCACCATACGTAAAAGAAAGATTGTCCAGCCTAATGCTTGGAGGTCCAGCTGAGTGCGACAACCGTTCGTTCCCCCATTTGATGATTTGATCGGATTCCTCCAGTTCTTCTACTATTTTTTTCGCAGCAGCAATGCTTCCTTTACCTGCATGAAAGGCACTGCCGACATCCTTCAATGTTTTATAAAATTCAGGAGCAATTGTAAGGACAAAAAATCCTGCAAAAAAAGAGATGTTTTGAAAAACCACAAGACGAAGTCCTACCTCGAAAGCAATTAACGCGATCCCAAGCATCGAAATAAGCTCGAGTACGAGCGATGAAAGGAAGGCGAATTTAAGTACATCCATTGTTGCGGTACGATACTCAATGCTACTCTTTTTTATGGCGTCTGCTTCTTCACTCACTTTTCCGAAAAGCTTCAAGGTAATTAATCCTTGCAAGCTATCAAGAAATTTTCCTGCAAGGGCAGTAAGTTTATCCAATTGCTGAATGGCCTTTTTTTCCGTTTTTTTACCAATGATAATCATGAAAACTGGAATGAGAGGAGCAGTCACAAGCATAATGACGCCCGAAACCCAGTTTTGCCAAAAGACTGCTACTAATAGAATGAGTGATACAATTGAAGATAAGATTTTTTGTGGATAATATTTACTAAAGTAAGGGTCGATTTCGTCAATAACATCAGTAACAAGAGTTACTCGTTTACCTGATTGCCCTTTTATAGATGTTTGAATAGGGTTATTGGTATACTGCGTAATCAATGAGTTACGAAACTGTTTTTTTACTTTAGATGCCATCCCAATACCGATTTTTCCATGAAGATATGAAAAGAGCCCCCTTACTGCAAACACAGCTAAAAGAGCTGCTAATTGTGAAGTAACAGCTGAAAACGGCTTCTCTTCTAGAAAAATGAGCATGACGATAGACACAATCAATAAAGATTGGGTTACCGTCATACAAGCAATAACAAACGCAGTAAATGAAAGAGAATATATGCCCTTTTTCTGTTTTTTGACAATGTCTTTTAGTTGCTTCACCTTTTGTCCTCCTAGTTACCGTACATCATCCACTTTTTTATCTGTAAGATACCGTTCATCTTTAAGAAAAAGGCGCCAAAACCAATAGAACGATGGCACAAGAATTGCCATACCGATTGCATACCCCCACAGGAGTGAATGATACATTTTAATGTTTGTGAACGCGTCATATATTGTCAATTTTGGATAGACAACATAGGGCATATGGCTCCAACCATATGCAAAGCTTGCTAGGCCTATTTGAACCACCATAAATAGTACAGCAACCCGAGGCTGCCCGACCCGTCCTTTTCTCGAAGGCCACCATAATGCACTATATCCAATGGAAAATACAACGAGGCTTAATGCGAATAAGTGCCATTGTCTTACCATATTTTCAACCATCCACATGGCTTCTGGAATGAGTGTCATGGTTGCAGCAACAGCCATACTAAGCATGATAGGACCTAGGATGATCGCATTTCTTCTATACACCTTATAAGTTTCCATTGCGTTAGCTTCTCTAGCATAATCGCTAAGGAATAGGGAGGATAGAAACAATTCCGCAGATAAACCAAAGCCGATGTGTGCATAAAGTGTTGGGCTAGCCAGCAGTCTGTCATAAAGAATATAATGACGGTCACCAACTACTTCGACAAATCCACCAATAATAATGGGAAGGATACTTAACATGAGTGCTGGAATTAATAGACCGGTAATTCCAGAGATATAAGTAAATAGCCTCGTATATTTTTGTATCGAATAGGAATAAACCATAAAAGCGCTTCTTATGATAAGTAAAATGAGCACAAAGCTTACTGGAACAATCATGATCGACCCTAAAGCAAAGGCAGCGTGCGGAAAAAAACCGACGATAGCTACAACAAATAATACTAAGAAGACATTCGTTACTTTCCAGGAAGGAGTTAAGTACAAGTTAGCTATGCTTGCTGCTGTCGTATCTTTCCGTCCAAAATAAAACATTGACCAAAAGCCGGCACCAAAATCTATCGCTCCACCTAATGCATACAAAAACAAAAATAACCAGATGATAATAATCGCAATATAGGCTTCCATTATGATTTTCCCTTCTCTCTAAACCGGTGTGGTTTGACTGTCAAATTCATTTATAAGTGGATTGCGGCGGAAATAGTAACGCATAACTAGTGCTGTTATTACTAATAAGAAAACATAGAGTGAAATAAATATGACAAAGAAAGTTCCGAGGTTTGCTGATTTAGTTGCAGCTTCTGCAGTCCGTTGTATGCCATAAATTGTCCAAGGTTGCCTTCCAATGCAGGCAAAAATCCAGCCGGTTTCAATGCCAAGCATGGCAAGAGGTCCGCTTCCGATTAAGGGAATTAGTAGCCAGTTTGGATATTCTCGTTTTTTAAAAACAATCCGATAAGCTAATGCTCCAAATGACAGCCCAATTAGTAAAGTTCCAATGCCTACCATGATGTTAAATAATGTATGAACAAATAGAGGCGGCCACTCGTCCCGTGGAAATTCATTTAGTCCAATCACCACCCCATCCGTAGAGCCAGTTGCCAGATAGCTGAGCATACCTGGTACTTCAATACCGCCGACAACCCGGTTTGCTTCTGGGTCAGGTGTACCAAAAATGGCTAGTGGAGCATTTGACTGTGTGACAAATAGCCCTTCAGCCGCGGCTAACTTAACTGGTACGTTATTATGTAATCCTACAGCAGATGTATGACCATTTGTTGCAGTCCAAAGGGATGTAATTGCTCCAAAAACAAGAGCAATCATTAGCCCTTTTCGATGATACGTTTTTTCACTTTGTTTCAAATTAGGTTTTAATAATTGATAAGCTGCAACGGAAGCAACGACAAACGCAGTTGCCATATATGCACTGCTTGCAACATGCACAGCCGTATACCCAAACGCTGGATTTAGAACCGCTTCCCACGGACGAACATCTGTAATTTCTCCATTCACAACATTAAATCCAGTTGGGGTATTCATCCATGATTGTACATTGGTAATTAATACAGCAGATGCTGTAGCTCCAAGTGCGACGAAAAAGACACTAATGATTCGCATCGCAGAACTTAATCGACTAGCAGCATACACGTAAATCGAAAGGAATAAAGCCTCAATAAAGAATGCGAATATTTCCAACGTAAAAGGTAAAGCAATGACTTGGCCTACTACCTCGATAAAACCTGGCCATAATAATGCAAGCATTACAGCGACAATCGTGCCAGATGGAATTGCCACACCAAGTAATATAGCAACCGCCTTTGTCCATCTCTTTGCAAGGATTCCATAGTCACTGTCTTTTCTAACAACTCTCATAATTTCAGCAATGAGAATCATTAGCGTAAGGCCAACTCCTAATGTGGCAAAAATAATATGGAATATCAGGGAAGACCCAAACAGCATTCTAGCAAGCAATACGTTATCCATCGTTTTCTTCCTTTCAAACATAATTTACATGGTTATTCTTGTTCTAGATGGATATTTTATACATTTATTTTTTGCGTAATTCTTCAAGAGTAGTTTTAAAGGCAAAAAAGAGAGATTTAAAGCTATAAATAAAAAAGCTGCCAGATTCATATCTGGCAGCTTGGAAGATTTAATTATCATCATCATCACTATCGTCATCACTATTGCTATCATCATCATCTGTTTCAATTTCTAAAATGAGGACCTTACCGGTAAAAGCATCTATTTCAATTTCTGCTTTTCTGTTTCCATTTACTATTTCGATTTCGTATATATGACGGCTATCATCATTATCCAATTATATTTTCTACAACTTTTCCTTTGAAATTGCTCAAAGCGATTTTTTTTGCTGCATACTCACCGCGGACAGGTGTTCCCAGGCAATCTTATCACCCGTAGAATATTTGAGCTAGACTGGGGCTACCTGCAGAAAGAACAGCTTCATACGGTGGTTTCGTCTGGATATGGTTTTTGGGGCCCACCGATTCGCATTGGATCTCGATCTGAAATTGTTCAGATTACTGTAACTTTCGCTCAACAAAGCTAAGCGGGTAAGTTAACGTAGGTACAATAATAACGAGTTTTTAGCCAAAGAAACCACTCCGTTGTCGTGAGTGGCTTCTTCTTTATACACTTCATTTGTGTTCATATTGTACTTATGTTTATATACATGACACAAAACCCTATCGCAAGTAAATCAGTAGATTAGTCTCCCATTAATTTTATTAATTCTAGGTAATCATTCTATAGGAGTCAGCTAACCATGGTTTGTTTTTTAGCCCTGAAGGAGGAGTATCAAATCTTTTGGCTAATTTAATATATGATAACGTTAATAACAAACAGCAAAGGGAGGAACTACTTATGGCTAAAACAGTTGTAACCAACCCTATATTTTGGTCGGATGTTCCAGATGTAGATGTAATAAGAGTGGACTCAGTTTATTATATGGTTAGTACAAGCATGCATACCTTTCCAGGTTGCCCAATTATGAAATCAGAGAATTTACTAGATTGGGAAACGATCGGATATGTATTTGATCATTTAGAGGATAATTCTGCCCATAATCTATTAGATGGTAAAGGGATTTATGGACAAGGACAATGGGCTACATCGTTGCGTTTACATAATGATACGTTTTACCTTTGTTTTTCAAGTAATGATATGAATCAGTTTTATATTTATCAAACAAAGGATATTGAAGGTGGGAAATGGAAGCGCTCTACTATTGATGGAATCTATCATGATCCTGCCTTACTTTTTGATGAAAATAGAGTATTTGTGATTTATGGTTGTGGAGATATTCATATTACGGAGTTAAATGATGATTTGACAGCAGTTAAGTCTGGAGGAGTTAATCAACGGTTGTTAGAAACGCCAAAAGAAGGTATAGGTCTTAGATGTGAAGGATGTCATGCATATAAGATTAATGGCTATTATTATTTATTATTTATAGAATGGCCAACGACTGAAAAACAACGCAGAAGGCAGGTTGGTTATCGTTCAAAAGAGCTTTTGGGAGAATATGAACGTAAAATCATTTTTGACGATGACATGGGATATCACAATAAAGGAATTGCACAAGGGGCCATTTTTGATACGCTTGACCATGAATGGTATGCGATGCTGTTTCAGGATCATGATGCAGTTGGTCGGATTCCTTATGTTTTACCTGTGAAGTGGGAAAATGGTTGGCCAATGATTGGCATAGATGGAAAAGCACCAAATGAATTTGAAGTTAATTTGCCTTCATCAACCCATCAACCATTAGTAACAAGTGATGAGTTTGATTATAAAGAAGATAAACTATCCTTAAACTGGCAATGGAACCATAACCCGGATAATGAATTATGGTCACTTGTGAAACGACCTGGTTATTTACGCTTACAAACAGGGAATTTTACAGACACAATACTACAAGCTCGTAATACATTAACACAAAGAACAGAAGGGCCATCTTGTACCGGTATCACTTTAGTGGATATATCAAATATGCAACAGGGTGATCATGCGGGATTAGTTGCACTTCAAAATACCTTCGGAACAGTGGGCATTCAAGTAGCCGAAAATGGCGAAAACTATGTCATTATGACTGTTAATAATGGTACTGGCGGAGAAGAAATCGTTGAGAAACAAATCATTCAAGGTAACCTCATCTATCTAAAAATACACTTTAATTTTGAAGATAGTATAGATGAAGCAGAGTTTTATTATTCTATGAATGGTGAGAATTGGACTCAGATTGGGAACATACTAAAAATGAAGTACACTTTAGACCATTTCATGGGCTATCGTATCGGTCTTTTCAACTATGCAACGAAGAAAATTGGCGGCTATGTTGACTTTGATTTCTTTCATTATCAAAAAAATAATAAACGAATATAAAGTAATTAGTAGTTTTAAAAGTAAAGCAGTCGATTCCAGTAAATGGAATTGAGAATAAGTATTTTTAGGGTAAGCCCAAATGTAAATTTGTTTAGTAACATGGAGGATAATGAAAAGTACTAACGCAATGGGAATGGGCGGAAGTTCACTCGACTCCTGCGGGATGCAGCGGGCACTGTGAGACCCCGCAGGAGTCTTTTGCGACGAGGAGGCTCACCGCACGCCCCGCGGAAAGCGAGTGGACTGTAGCGAATGAAATTGTGAGACTAAGTATTTTCAGGGTAGGCTTCTATTCTAAATAAGTATACTAAAAGAGGAGGGAATAAGTATGAAGGTATTGTTTATCGGTGGAACAGGCCTGATCAGTAGCGCAGCTTCACAACTAGCCGTTCTGCAAGGCATTGATCTTTATCTACTAAATCGAGGAAATCGTAGCTCTTTTGTTCCAAATGGAGCAAAAGTCATTAAAGGTGATATAAATAACCGAAATGAAATGGAATCCATACTAGAAAACCAATTTTTCGATGTGGTCGTGAATTGGATTATTTTTTCACCAGAAGAGATAGAACGAGATATTCATTATTTCTCTGGTAAAACCAATCAATATATCTTTATCAGTACGGTGGCTACATACGAAAGACCGCCTAGTTATTATATCGTAGATGAATCAACGCCACAATATAATCCGGTATGGGACTATGCAACAAACAAAATAGCTTGTGAGGAAAGGTTAATAAAAGAATATCAAAACAATCATTTTCCGATGACAATTGTTCGCCCTTCTCATACATATGGAGAGACAACAATCCCTTTCGCAGTTACAAGTGCTGCTCATCCATGGACACTTATTGATCGGATTATGAAAGAAAAGAAAATCATTGTTCCAGGAGATGGAACTTCTTTATGGACGATCACGCATAATACGGATTTTGCAAAGGGCTTAGTTGGCTTATTAGGAAATCCTCTTGCTATAGGCGAAGCATTTCATATTACTTCTGATGAGGTTCAAACCTGGAATCAGTATCTAAATATAATAGGTCAAGTTCTTGGAATTGAACCAAAGATGAGCCATATGACATCAGAGTGCATTTCACTATTTTTACCCGAGATGAAGGCACCGTTATTTGGAGATGCCTCTAATAGCTACATAGTCGATAACAGTAAAATAAAGAAGTTTATTCCGCAATATAAAGCTACGACAACGTTTGAAGTTGGAATTCAACAATCAATAGCCTATTTTAAAAATCACCATGAACGACAAACGATAGATAATGAGCTTAATGCGAGAATGGATAGGGCAATTACAACCTATGAGGATTTTTTATCATCTGTAAATGCTTTATAATTGCCTTATTTAGGTTTACATTCCCATATCATTCGGACCTTAGATTAGTATTAAAGAGAAGTATCAAAGGAAAAATCTTAATATCTTTTGGTACTTCTTATTTATATCATAGACCTTGTTTTAACCTGATCTGGAGTTAACTGGCATCCCAGAAAGCATACAAAATCATCTAAAATAGTGTCTTTCCCTATATTCAAGTTTCATCTTTACTTGTTCATCCTATTTTAATTTAACACTGTAGTGTCTCATTGATTTTGGAACCCCTTTTAATTCAAGTTTTCCGTTGTAGATCAATTCACGTATTCTATATTCCAGATAAAAAACATTAACTAGTTCATTAGAATTATCCATAAATTCAGCGATTACAATCACTGTTTTGATAAAGTCTTTACGTTCTTGATTTTTATGAAGTGTTTCGATGATATGGATAATTTGCTCATCATAGTAATTCTCGGAAACATTTAGTATCTCTTCTTGATTCCAAATGCGTAATACTTCTTTTGATTGAGATAAATTCTCCCAGTCTTTTATAAACTGTTCCTTTTTATGATGTGGTAAGAGATTTTTTGCCTTATTACGCTCAAATAAAACTTTCAAATCAATAGGTTGAACTTGGCTTGTATGGGATATAAGTTCTCTACTATGATCTGGCATAATATCTTCTGTATATGAATCAGTCGAATTTATTATATAGATATTATTAGCTTTATTTCTCAGTAAATAAAGGATATAACGTAATCCAATTTGTTCTTCAGCATTATTTGCTGTCCAAATAAAGACGGGTGCTTGCTCTGATATATCATCGATTTCTAAAAGAGTATTTGCAAACTTGTTACAATACTGATAGTCATCTTGGTCCTCAAAGTTAATATGGTCATAAAACCAATCCTTACGGTAAGATTGTCCTATTCTCTCATGTAAGCTCCAAAGAGGACCGATAGAGAAGGGATCTTGAAAGCCAATAACGTGCTTTGGTCGGTCTATTCCAACTCTAATAGCCCCTGCAGCAGATTCTGACGAAACGATATGAACAGGTACAACTATGTAATTATCTTTGTCAAGAGTATTGGATTTCTGTTCCTTAATCTGTTTGTTGATTTCTATAGTTATTAAGTTTAGATCTTGTTGGTTAATAAAATACCCACTGCCCCTAAGTGGATCCATGTTTTCATGGTTAAAAGATTCAAACTCTCCTGCATGATTAATCTCATATGTCTCCCAACCATTGTCCTCTGCTAAATCTGAAACGGTGAGATAGCTATCTGTTTCAATTTTATTTACAAAAATGACATTAGGTTCTATAAAGAAATAAATAAAGTGATCATTTACTTTTGTTTTAATAAAAAATACCTCCTCTTTATCTGATTGTTCTTATTTTAGTAGGGTATACCTTATTTTAACAAAAAATGGAACATACTTATAATTGTATATAGTAATTATAAATTTAAGAGTTCTCCTTGATATTCATAGTAAAAATAAAATCTTATTGCTAAAGTGAAAATAGATAAAGTTTCTAACAAGAGAGGAGAAATAATCATGAAACTAGATAAAGTCCGTTGGGGTATGATTGGCTGTGGAGATGTAACAGAAGTGAAAAGAGGGCCAGCATTCCAAAAGGTTAAAAATTCAGAGTTAGTTGCCGTGATGCGGAGAACGGGTGAACTAGCTAGAGACTATGCGGAACGACATAATGTTCCGAAGTGGTATGATGATGCTGACGCACTAATTAACGACCCTGATGTAGATGCTGTTTATATTGCAACACCTCCTGGTTCACATAAAGAATATACAATTAAAGTTGCAAAGGCAGGAAAGCCTGTTTATGTTGAAAAGCCAATGGCACTTAATTGGGCAGAATGCAATGAAATGATTGCAGCCTGTAAAGCTGCTCATGTTCCTTTATATGAGGCATACTATCGAAGGGCACAGCCGAGATTTGTTAAGATTAAAGAGCTGTTGGAAAGTAAAGTGATCGGAGATATCCGTTTCGTATCAACAACACAATATCAAAAAGCTACTGAAGAATTTAAAAACTTGAAAAATCTCCCATGGAGGGTTCAACCTGAATTGTCCGGAGGGGGACTGTTTTTTGATTTAGCCAGTCATACATTAGATATATTAGATTATTTACTTGGACCGATCAAAGAGACAAAAGGATTTGCTTCAAATCAAGCGGGTTATTATCATGCAGAGGATATTGTTACAGGTATCTATCAGTTCGAATCTGGAATCCATGGATTTGGGAATTGGTGTTTTTCTGCTTTTGAGGATAGAGATGTGAATCAAATTGTCGGTAGTAAGGGGAGTATTACCTTTTCCACCTTTGGAGATGACCCTATTGTTTTAACAACTGCTAATGGAAAAGAGCAATGGAATTTTGTACGGCCGCATCATGTCCATCAGCCTCTTGTAGAAACGATTGTTTCTGATTTAACAGGAGATAGTAATAACTCGTGCCCAAGTACTGGAGTCACTGGTGCGAGGACGAACCGAATCATGGAAGAATTGGTTAAAGGGTGACAGAGCATCTGATCCTTTTCATATGGGCTGAATAACCTGCCGCAAAAAGTTGTTCTGGATCGTAGCGTTTGACAGTTCCTTAGCGCGTGGACCTCCTGGCATTGCTAGGTCAATGTCAATAACACCATCTGAAGATTTGACATGACCTTCTCTCCCGCCAAAAGCAGTAGCAGATGAAGTAAATAAATTATTAGACATACAAAGACTCTCCTGTATTGATATGTTTCTACCTACTTTTTAATTACCCGTTCATCTGTTTTTTACACTTAAAAAAAAGAATTTGTGTTTCCTGTCTAATTTTCTACATGACGGGTCCTTTCAAATTATCAATATTGTTACAACATTTTATATATAAAATAGGCAATACTATAAAAATCATTATTTTAAGGAGATGGATGTGATGGACTTACAAAGTGGTAAGTTTTATTGGCCAACAACCTTTCCTAACAAGCCTACATATCCTATGTTAGAGGAAGATATAAAATGCGATGTATTAATAATTGGTGGTGGAAGTTCGGGTGCTCAATGTGCTCATTATTTAAGTGAAGCAGATTTAGATGTGGTAGTAGTAGATAAACGTCAGATTGGAGAAGGTAGTACAAGTACCAATACAGCACTTCTTCAGTATTTGGGAGATAAGATGTTATTCGAATTAGTAAATTCCTTTGGTGAGGACAAAGCAATCTTACATACAAAACTATGTGAAGAGGCAATAAATGATATTGAAAAGCAATCGATGTCCATGGAGATTGACTCGGAATTTACCCGTAGAGATTCGCTTTATTTTGCTAGTGACAAACATGGGGTAGAGAAGCTGAAAAAAGAGCATCACTATCTGGAGAAACATGGCTTTAAGGTGGATTTACTATCTGAGATTCAAATTAGTGAACGTTATCCTTTTCGTAAGGAATTAGCTCTTTATACGTATGATGATGGTGAGCTTAATCCTTTTAAATACAATCATGGCCTTTTAAAAGAAGCACATAAAAAAGGTGTTTCTATTTATGAGCAAACAAATATTACGGGCAAGAAATTAGAGAAGGATAAAGCAACATTTTACACTGAAAATGGCCATTCTATTGAAGCTGGTCAGGTGATTATTGCTGCCGGTTATGAGGGATTAGAATTTAAAAAGGAAAAAAACGCACTTATTACTAGTGCTTATTCAGTGGTAACTAATCCGGTCACGGAGTTCACAGATTGGTATAAACAAACTTTAATATGGGAAACAGCACGACCTTATATGTATATGAGGACAACGAAAGACAATCGGATTATCATTGGTGGATTAGATGATAATACGACGTATCCGGAGGACCGTGATTCTAAGATTATCCATAAAAAAGACAAGCTTATCGAAGAATTTAACAAATTCTTTCCAAACATTCAGGTTCATCCTGAATACTATTTAGGAGCTTTTTATGGAGGTACTCATGATGGATTACCCCTTATTGGAAAATATGAAGAGTTCCCCAACTGCTTTTTCTTATTTGCCTATGGAGATAATGGACTAGTCTACAGTGGTGCGCTTTCAAAAATACTAAAAGATGTGATCATCAAAGGCACTCATTCATCGCTCAGTTTATATTTAAAGGAGCTCGAATAATTTGCCTTATGGGAATAAGTAGACCACAGAGCTCAGTTTTAAATTTAATATAATAAAATAACAAAATCAGGAAATCTACTATCGATTTCCTGATTTTCATTTCTAAAAACGCTCTAGTAAACAACGACAGGGTCATAGACTCTGAGATTATCATACACAGCTTTCATCACACTAGGAGAAACGTTGACACAGCCACCAGAACCTGCAGTAAGATATGCATTACTGGACCAGTTCGTACGCCAGCTCGCATCGTGGAAGCCTTGCCCACTGTTAGTAAAAGGTGCCCAGTAATCGACTTCAATTGAATAATCAGGATTGCCCACCGAACTACCTGAGAGTGTATAGGGTGAACGTTTGAAGAGGATATACCAAACTCCTGGCGATGTATCTTCACCAGTACTATGTTTGCCAGTGACGACATTGGTGGTTAATACTAATTTTCCTTCCCTATAAATCCAAATGCGTTGTTCTGCAATGGATACTTCAGCGTAAGTATCACCAATACCGTTATTATCAGTTATTTCATACCCATACCCTTCGTTGCTCCAGCCGTTTCCATAAGTATTTGAAGCAGAAATGGTTGTTTCTTCTTTTTTAAACGCTTGTAGAATCAGTTGTGACTCTTTTTCTACATCAAGTGCCCAACCATAGCCTTGCCCTTTCACCGAAATAACCGAGCCGGAATGAGTCTTAAAGGTAAAATCTTTTCCAAGTGTAGATTGTGATTCATTAATTTCAGCAATTTTTTTATCAATGGAGTGTTTGTCTATCAAGACCTTTAAATCCTCAGATAAGTGGGCGTCTTCTATAAGTTCACTAGCCTTTAATGAATGCACTTTATCCTGTACTTTATACTCAACGGTATGCTGTAAAAATGCTTGTAGCTTTTTCTCTTGGTTTAATACAACCTCACTGTCTTCCTTATTCGGCTGTAAATAGATAGGATTTAGATGGATTTCACTCGTATAATCCTGCTTGTCGTATTCAGTTAATAATTTGCTAACATCAAGTTGTTCGCCATCAACACTTTTTGACACGACAATTTTACCATTCTCTAGAGTGACCTTTGAATCTGTAGGAGCTTTTAGATTCAGATTCATTAAGTTGAGTGTTCGTTCTAGGTGATTTTTCAGTGTTTCACTTCGATATTGATCTTGCTTGCTTGGAGATAGCAAGTAACTTGTTTGCTCGGACGAGGGCCAAAATGTCCACTGACTTTTTAATAACTTTTTGACTTCTGGTAAATCATGTTCGGTAAATTCCATCTGTAGATCGTTTCCGTCTAAAATATGTTTCTCCCTAATATAGACATCATTTGTTAAAACAGATGTTTGCAATTTCTCTAGAGCCTGCATAGCAGTCATTCCATTGACCGCTATATTGTTAATCGTAACTTTCGCATTAAAATGAGTTGCCTGATAATAACTAATAGCTCCGATAATGAGAGCAGTAATTAATATAATAATTGCTGTGACATACTTCCAGTTTCTAAACCATTTAACTGATTTTTTGTGTGAATGTTTAATTTCTCCCATTGATTGTTCAACAGCGTATCCGATATATATCCCCCCATTATCCCCCTGAGAATTCTAATATTCCATTTATTACCTATATTGTAATTGTACTAGGGACAATTGTATATAATTTGTCGTAATTTGGAAGTTTTCGATTTTTTATTTTAAAAAGGTTTGTAAGAAATCATAGGAAGATGAGTGGAGTATAGAATAAGCGAAAAAAATCTATATAGACAGATGAAAAAATCCCCTTAATCGAATTAGGTATTAGCCTGTTCTCGAAAAGGGGAGTTATTAATACTAACTATTTATACTATGATTAAACACTCTTTTTTTCTGTCTTCGGATAGCTATAAGCTGTTTTAACTATTCGATCAAAGCTACCATATTTCTCTTGAACTATTAAAAGAGCTATTCCCCCGATAATACTCGGAACGGCAAATGCCATGAACGCATGTTGTGGTTCTAAGTTGGTCGCTAACAAAAGACCGATGATCAAAGGTGCCAAAATTGCTCCTATTCGACCAACCCCAACTGTTAAGCTAAGGCCTGTTGTACGAATTTCTTGTGGATAAAATTCAGATATATAAGGATTTATTAGGTTTTGGGTTCCACCTGTACATGCACCACCAAGTGCAATCAAGACATATAACAAAAGAATATTAGATGTAACACTTAGAGAGACAAAGCAAATTGCTCCTATTAAATACATAAATAAAAGAACTTTTCGATGACCCACCCGGTCTACTAAGTAACCACCTAATAAAGATCCAACGATTTGTCCTATTCCTAATACCAGGATAAATGATAAGCTTGATGTAATTCCATATCCGGAATTTTGCATGATTTTTGGAAGCCAGGTATTTAGGCCATAAATCATAAGTAAACAACTAAATACCATTGTCCAAAAAGCAAATGTACTAACCGCTCGATTGTTTAAAAATAGTTTTTTTGCAGGAAATCCTTTGGCACGTTCCTTCAAACTGACATACTCATAATCATCAGTTGCTTGATAGTTCCCCCTAGGGTCAATTTTGTTTAGAATACTAGAAACTTTTTCTCCTTGGTTGCGAAGTATATAATAAGATAACGATTCCGGAAATTGTTTAAGAAACAATGGAAGAGTAATTAGGGGGATAATCCCTAGCCAATATAAAAATCTCCATCCTAAACTTTCCATTAACAACATTCCGGTAAGTGAAGCTATAATCGCTCCTATTGAATAGCCACAATACATGGCTGCAACAATCATTGCTCGATTTTTTTTAGGAGAGTATTCTGTCATTACGGCAATAACAGCTGGCATTAATCCGCCCATTCCAAGAGCTGCGATGAATCGCATAATTGTAAAGATAGTGGCATTTGGTGCCAATCCAGCTAATAGAGAAAAAACACTAAATAAGAACATACAAATCGCTAATATCTTCTTTCGTCCAATAATATCAGAAAGCGATCCAAGTAAGAATGAACCTAACATCATCCCAACAAGCGTGTAGCTACCAATCGCACCTGCCTCAACCAGAGTTAATTGATATTCCTCCATCATTAGTGGTAACCCTATGCCATATAATGCAATATCAAAACCATCAAAGGCAATGGCAAAGAAACACCATAGAAAAACTAACAAATGAAACTTATTAAACTTACTTTCAGCAACAACCTGAGAAGCCTGCACAATACGCATACCATTCCTCCTCCTCCTACTTACTTTCTTAACTAGCAAATAAATCTAATGATTATGTTTTTAGTTGAATAGCAAATTGACGTAAAAGCAGGAGAGGAGGCTTCCGAAAAGCCATGCGATAGCCCGCGAGTGAATCGAGGGAATGGACTCTCCGACCTAGGGTTATTTATAGATTTGACTTTGTTATTTCCATACTTCCTCAGAAATTTCAACAACATGCTGAAGCTTTGCCCATTGCTGTTCTTCAGTCAATAAGTTACCTTCTTCTGTTGATGCAAACCCACATTGAGGGCTTAAACATAATTGATTTAAATCAACAAATTGTGACGCTTCCTCAATTCGCTTTTTAATAAGATCTTTGCTTTCAAGTTCACCGAATTTGGAAGTAATCAAGCCTAAAACAATGTTTAAATCTCCTCTATTTACAAAACGAAGCGGTTCAAAGCCACCAGAACGATCGTTGTCATATTCTAAGAAAAAACCATCGATATTTAAATGGCCAAATAATTGCTCTGCAACTGGTTCATACCCACCAGAAGAAATCCAAGTAGAGCGGAAATTTCCGCGGCAAATATGCATGGTTACTTTTAAATCAGCTGGTCGATCTGCTAGTGCTTTATTGAGCGTATGTAAATACATTTTGATTAAATAATCGGGATTTACTCCTTTTGCTCGAAGTTGTTCCTTTTGTTCTTCTGAGCATAAGTAAGCCCAAGAAGTATCATCAAGCTGCAGATAGCGACAACCCGCATCATAGAAAGCTTGTAGCGCTTTTTTGTATGTTTTGGCTAAATCTTCAAAGAATTCTTCCTCATCTTGATAGATTGACTTATCAATCTCTCCACGAAAATGAAGCATACTCGGACTAGGAATCGTGAATTTACCTATATGCTCTCCAGCTACTTGATGAAGATATTTATAATCTTCTAGCATAGGGTGAGTTCCAAAGTCTAACTTATTTGTTACTTTTATTGCACGAGATTTTGTTTGTTTTTGCTGAAATTGAATACCGCTTCCTGACCAGAAACCGTCTACACCAACTAAATTTTCTAGGAAATCAAAGTGCCACCAAGCTCTTCGAAATTCTCCATCTGTCACTGCTTTAAGACCAATTTCTTTCTGTTTAAGAACGATTCTTTCAATCTCTTCATCTTCAATTTGTCTTAAGTGAGCAGCTGAAATTTCTCCAGAGGCATTTTTTAAACGTGCATTTTTAATTCTATCTGACCGTAATAAACTACCAACCTGATCAGCACGAAATACAGTTAAACTTTTTTTAGAACTATTTACTATTTGCATTTGTAATTCTCCTTTTCATATTATTTTCTTTGTTGTTAGTATCCTATCATGATTAAAGTGCTATAGTGTAACTGATAAAAGGAATTAGCCGTTATAACTAAAAGCTATAACACTGTACATTAATACATCATTTTTTGTGAAATTGATTTTTACTCAGTGTGAATAAATCGGATACACTACAGAAGCTAAAGACAAAGGTGACGTAAAGTCCGTTAAAGGTAACCTGTATATTTAATTTATAGGTTAATATCTAGGAATATTTGAATCTTCGTTTTTATTGAATTCTTCTGGAGTTAGGGGTAGAATAACGAATAAAAATTTAAAAGGAAAGAATAGGAGGGACTCAAAATGAAGTTGCACCAATTAAGATATTTTATTGAAGTGGTAATGTGTGGCTCTATTAATGAGGCCGCCCGCAGATTATATATCTCCCAACCTACTTTATCAAAAGCTATAAAAGAGCTTGAAAAGGAATTGGGTATCACTATTTTTACTCGTACATCAACAGGTATCACATTATCTTCAGATGGAGCTGAATTTCTTGGATACGCACGGCAGGTAGTTGAGCAAGCAGATCTATTAGAACGCCGCTATTTTAATACAACTCCTTCTCAGCAACTTTTTTCAATTTCAACACAGCATTATGCATTTGCTGTAAATGCATTTGTCGAGATGATAAAAAAGTATGGGGAAGATAAATATCAGTTTACAATGAGGGAAACAAGGACCTATGAAATTATTGAAGATGTCAAGAATCTACGTAGTGAGATTGGTATTTTATATATAAGCTCCTTTAACCAAAAAGTCATGTTGCAGCTGTTAAAAGAGCAAGGATTAGACTTTCATGTGCTATTTACAGCAAAGCCTCATATTTTTGTAAGTTCTCAGAATCCACTTGCGAAAAAGTCATCTGTTTCTTTAGAAGATTTAGAGGATTATCCACGCCTTAATTTCGAACAGGGAGAGTTTAACTCGTTTTACTATTCGGAAGAAATTTTTAGTACCATTCCCAGTAAAAAAAGTATTCAAGTGAGTGATCGCGCAACATTATTTAACCTATTGATTGGATTGAACGGTTATACGATTTCGACTGGAATCTTAAGTTCGGATTTGAATGGCTCAGATATCATACCCGTTCCACTTGAAGAAGGGGAAATCATTACAGTGGGTTGGGTCGTACATAAAAAAACACAGTTGAGTCGAATGGCGAAATTATATTTGGATGAGCTGAAAGCACTTATTGATGTGTATCTTTCCGAAATAGATTAGTAAGTTATGCAGTGAAGAAAAAGCAAAAGTATAGTACATCAAAATTGATATTAAACCAATAGAAGTGTCACTATTTCTTCTTGCCTTAATCTAACCTGTTTCAGCGTAAAATTATGATAAAACGCCCCTGTCCAATTGGATAAGGGGTTTTTTGTTTATTAATATAATTTGGCTTAACCACTAACAAATTATACGTATAAATTAGTTTAATAAGTGTCGTTTAATTGGTACGTACTAATTATGTTGAGTTTTGTAGAAGTTTAAAATGATAAGAATATATATTGAGAATATAAAAGTTTTATAGTATTGTTAATTTAATAGCAACTTATTTAATGAGTTGTTAAGTGAATTACAAACTTGTAAGTACGTGTTAAAAAATGGAGGGATGTGTAGGAGATAACCTTGATATTGTGTGCTAAAAATCTTTGGTTCAAACATCTAAATAATAGATGTATAGAAACCTCGGGTGAGAAGAAATGATTGCGCTATCATAATACACTTTTAAAAGGAGAAGGTTAAATGAATAAAAGTTCCTTATTAAGATGTACACTTGTATTCTTCATGTTAATGTCACTCTTACCTAGTAACACACTTGGTTCTGAACAAACTGGTGAAGCTGAAGCTCTCACTTTTGAAAACGCTTCAGTGCATGACCCGTCAATTATTAAAGATCATAAGACTGGGAATTACTATGTATTTGGTTCACACATTGCTGCAGCTAAATCAACAGATTTGATTAACTGGCAAAATTTCACTAATGGTTATTCTACACCGAACAATACTTTATATGGGGATTTATCTTCAAATCTAGCAGGTTCTTTTGAATGGGCTGGTGAAGATGATTCAGACAGTACTGGTGGCTATGCTGTATGGGCTCCTGATATTTTCTGGAACAAGGATTATCTGAACGAAGATGGAACAAAGGGTGCTTACATGATGTACTATAGTGTTTCATCTACATATATTCGTTCTGCAATTGGTATTGCGGTTTCAAAGGACATTGAAGGTCCATTTGAATATGTTGATACAATTATATACTCAGGCTTCACAAACGTAGAGGCTTATGATCGTAATAGTACTGTAAATAAGCACTGGAGTAATACAAATATATCTGATCTTATTGACGAAGGTGTCATTAAAGAGGTTAATCCGGAATGGTTTACTTCATCTGGTGCATTTAATAATAAGCTTTATACAAATGCGATTGATGCAAATATCCTCTATGACGAAAATGGTAAGCTTTGGATGACTTACGGTTCTTGGTCTGGTGGTACATTTATTTTAGAATTGGATAAAGCAACTGGACAACCAATGTACCCTGGTGAAGATGGTCAAACAGAAGACGGAAGAATGATTGACCGATATTTTGGTACGAAAATTGCTTCTGGATATGGAAGGTCTGCTGAGGGTACTTATGCAGTCTATGATAAAGAAGCCGGTTACTACTATTTATATATTACCTACGGTGGGTTAGCGTCTGACGGCGGTTATCAAATGAGACAATTCAGATCGGAAAACATTGAAGGTCCTTATGTGGATGCAGAAGGAAATGATGCTGTTTTTCCTGAGTCATTTGATCTTGGGGTAGGTAACTTCCCAGGAAATGATGATCATAAAGATATTGGTAACAAAATGATCGGAAACTTTTTATTTAAAAGAGATCTTGGTGAGCCAGGTACTGGAATAGGAACTGGTTATAAATCTCCGGGACATAATTCATATTTTATAGATTCAGAAGCTGGTAAAGAGTTTTTTGTTACACATACTCGTTTTCCTGGACAAGGTGAGATGCATGAAGTACGTGTACATCAAGCCTTTAAGAACAGTGAAAAATGGCCGGTGCCAACTCCATATCGCTATGCTGGTGAGACGATAGAGACTGTTTCAGAAGCAAATGTTCTTGGAGATTATAAATTCATTAATCATGGCAAAGAAATTACGGGTGATCTAACTGAATCAACATGGGTTAAATTAAATGCTGATCAAACAATCTCGGGATCTGTAACGGGAACATGGAAGCTTTACGATAATAATAGAGCCGAATTAACAATTGATAATGAGGGCACGTATGATGGTGTATTTATTAGTCAATATGACCCTACTTCTGAGAGTTGGGTTATGACTTTTAGTGCAATGTCAAATGAGGGAATTGTTATCTGGGGTAGTCATGTGGACGCAACATCAGATGAAGAATTAGTACAGGCTATTAAACAAGAATTAAGTACTATTTTCCCATCTAATGTGATAAGTAATTTAACACTACCAACAGAAGCAACGAGAGGAACTGTGATTTCATGGGAGTCTTCTAACCCTGAGGTAGTATCTACTGAAGGAGTTGTTACAAGACCAAGCTTCGGATCTGAAGATGCTGTTGTTGATTTAACAGCAACGATTACGTTAGGTGACGTAACAGAAACTCTATCGATTACAGTGACAGTGCTAGCTGAAGAAGAAGGCGGACTATCAGCTTTTTATGACTTCAGTAACGGATTTAAAAATCGTTCTGGGAATAAAGCTGATGCGACAGTCACTGGAGATCGAATTAATAATCAAGGTGGAGAGATTACTCTTGTAGATGGTGTAGTCGGACAAGCGGCCAAGTTTGATGGAAAGTCAGGTTTGCGTTTAGCTGATGGATTAATTACTGGTGATACTTACTCTGTATCATTATGGTTGAAACCAGAGGCAATTACGGAATTTACAACATCATTTTTTGGAGCGGAAACTGAAAACAACTGGATTAGCTTTGTACCAAAGACATCATGGGGCAATACGATGGTTTGGTCTCATAATGGAGAACAATGGTATGATGCTGTCACAGACACAACAATTCCAGTTGGCGAGTGGTCACATGTAACATTAACTGCTGATAAAGGTAATGTGGTGTTTTACATCAATGGTGAGGCAAAGTATACGGGAAGTAATTTTCCAGACGTATTTACTTCAATAGATGCAGTCTTTGGTTTAGGTGTTAACTACTGGGATGTTCCTTTCCAAGGATTAATGGATGAGGTTCGTGTGTATGATGGAATTTCTTTACCAGAAGTTGAAGTGCAGTCACTTTATCAAAATCCAGATGGATTAACAGCAAATTATGACTTTGAGGAAAATCTTGCAGATGTAACAGAAAATAATACTGATGGAACAATTACTGGGAATTTTATTGATAATACTGGTGGTAGCATTTCATATGCAGAAGGAATTACTGGTAAAGCTGCTGTCTTTAACGGTACGTCTG
The DNA here is from genome assembly GCF_002019645.1 of Litchfieldia alkalitelluris. Lineage (GTDB taxonomy): Bacteria > Bacillota > Bacilli > Bacillales > Bacillaceae_L > Litchfieldia > Litchfieldia alkalitelluris. The sequence continues at coordinate 421,873 of NZ_KV917374.1, forward strand.
GAGTTCGTTTACCAGATGGCTTAATCTCAAGCAATTCTTATTCTGTATCACTATGGCTAAAGCCAGAGGAATTAACACAATATACTACAACATTCTTTGGTGGAAGAACCAATAATAATTGGCTAAGCCTAGTTCCATTTGGCCCAGGTGCAGGCGAAACAATGGTGTGGTCAGGAAGTGATCCTTGGTATGACGCTACTACGGGTACGCAAATACCAACGAATGAGTGGACTCATCTAACATTTACTGTGGACAATGGTAATATTATTGTTTATGTTAACGGTGAGGAAGCATTTAACGGACAAGATTTCCCGAATTTATTTACAACAACTGATGGTGTATTTGCTTTAGGTGTTAACTACTGGGATACTCCATATAAAGGATTAATGGATGATTTACGCATCTATAATAACTCAGTTCTTTCTAATGAAGAGGTAAATGCATACTACACAAGTGTAGTTGGCGATGGTGAAGATCCAGGCACAGGAGATCCAGGAACTGAGGATCCAGGCACAGGAGATCCAGGAACTGAGGATCCAGGCACAGGAGATCCAGGAACTGAAGATCCAGGCACAGGAGATCCAGGAACTGAGGATCCAGGCACAGAAGATCCAGGAACTGAGGATCCAGGCACAGGTGATCCAGGAACTGAAGATCCGGGCACAGAAGATCCAGGAACTGAGGATCCAGGCACGGAAGACCCAAGTACTGAGGATCCGGGTACAGAAGATCCTAAAGATGGTAATGAATTGCCTAATACAGCAACCAATCAATATAATTTATTAGCATTAGGAGTATTATTATTAATCATAGGATCTGGTGTGATCTTTATTCTAAGAAAGAGAATAAAACTATTAAATTAAGGCTCTTTTCTGAACTGGTGTGCTAAACTCCTAGTTTAAGCACTTTAGAAGTTAACTAAGTGTATGAAAAACCGAATTAATAAAAGAATTTGGAACCTTCTTTTGCTTCTCTGCAAAGGGAGGTTCTTTTTCTAGTGAAGAGAATAAGCCTCCCGCAACACCATTTCAAAGGGATACTGTTGTGTATGGCATAAGAGAAAAGATGTTTATTTTCAGGAGATAAAAAAGAAATTAGCTATAATTTTACGCAAATCTCTCAAAAACCGCATCCTACATATAAACAGATTGAGCAGGGAAAACTATTTTAAAAGGAGGTGTAAACATGAAAAAGTTACTATTACTATTTTTGTTAGCATTTTCTATGTTCTCTTTTGTAGGATGTGCTAATGATGAGGCTCCAGAGGAAGACGAACAGATTGAAGAAGTAGAAGAAGAGGATGAAGTTGGTGATGGTGAGGTCGATGATGAATAGTGATACATATTCATAAATAAACAAATGAAAGTTATAGTTGCTTCAGAGAACGCACGAAGAGAGGAGAAATCTTTCCTTTTTTCTTTGAAAATGGTTAAAACAATACTCACAATGAAACATATGAAAAAGGGCTTAACTCGAGGTGAGTTAAGCCTAGGAAATGATTGTGTCTTTATTATTTATATTCAATCGTTTGAATCGTACCATCTTCATTATATTTAAGTTCACTGTATTTCACGCTACGCTTATGATTAACACCACCAGATAGTGAGCAGTCATGATAGAATAAATACCATTTATCGTTAAATTCAACAATTGAATGGTGAGTCGTCCAACCTAGTACTGGAGTGAGAATTTTACCTTTGTAAATGTATGGACCTTCTGGCTTTTCACTAATCGCGTAGACAATCGAATGAGTTGTCCCAGTTGAATATGATAGATAATAATTGCCATTATACTTATGGACCCATGCACCTTCAAAAAATCTTCTTTCCTCATCACCAGCAAGAATTGGATTTCCATCTTCATCAACAATAGAAATTTCTTGTGGTTTTTCTTTAAACGTTAACATATCTTCACTTAATTCAGCGATTATTGGTCCTAATGCAGGCTCATTTTCAGCTGGCCCTTCAGCATCTGGAACGAACGTACCAGTTTGCCATTTCTCCAATTGACCACCCCAAAGACCGCCATAGTACATATATGCCTTTTGATCTTCATCAACTAAAACTGCTGGATCAATACTAAAGCTGCCAGGAATATAGCTATCTTGTGGTGTGAATGGACCTTCAGGTTTTGTGCTAGTAGCTACACCAATTCGAAAAATATTATCTTTGTCTCTTGCTGGAAAAAATAAGTAATAGGTATTGTTTTTATAAGCAGCATCAGGTGCCCACAGTTGTTGCTTTGCCCATGGGATATCGCGTAGATGAAGTACTTCGCCATGGTCGATACAAGGTGAGTTGAAATTATCCATCGAAAGGACATGATAATCTTCCATTGCATATTGGTCACCATTATCATTCGAAGGGCCGTTATGATCCAAATCATGTGATGGGTAAATATATAGTTTTCCTTCAAATACATGTGCAGAAGGATCTGCTGTATAAATATGGTTTACTATAGGTTTATTAGGTTTTGTGATGTTTTCCATTTTGTATTCTCCTAATCTATGAGGATTTTGAAAACGTTTTATATTGATTATATCAATGGTTTGGTGTCAAAAAAATATAAAAACTAAAGATTAAGTTTAAGTTTTTAAAGGAATTAACAAATTCTGAAGTTTGCTGTAACTTTTTCATGTTTAAAGATTTCATCCTTTTATATCGAACGGATTGTTTCGTTAGTCAATTTTGGCTTTCTAATTAAGTAAGGGAGCATCACTCATAATTCAATTATGGTGTGAAATTTCCAATTGGTTTTAACTTTGATCAACAGAAAAATTTTTAAGCAAATATTGAAGTGGGATTCAAATGATCTAGAATTTGGTCTTATTTTTAATTATTTATTCTCCTTAAGTATGTTAAACAGTTAGCACATACTCTAAATGATTATCATATTTTAAAAAGAAGAAATGATACTTACCTTAATAGGGATGTTTAACAATCTCTACATGTTTAAGGGTTTTTTTAATCAATTTTTTAGAGGGTGATGGAAAATGGTAAGAGTAAAATATACAGACAAAGACGTTGATATAATGGCAAGGATGATGAGGGCAGAGGCTGAAGGTGAAGGACAACAGGGAATGCTAATGGTTGGAAATGTAATTGTAAACCGACTTAAAGCAGATTGTTTAGACTTTAAAGACTTAAAATCAATTAACGATGTTATATATCAAGTACAAGGAGGAAATTATTCTTTCGAAGCAGTTCAAAAGGGTAATGTTTTTTATAACAGAGCAAGAGGTGTAGAAAAAAAATTAGCTAAACGCACCTTAGACTATTGGAGGGAACATCCGTCTAAATACGCACTTTGGTATTTTAACCCGTATGCAGAATGCCCACCTACATGGTATGGTCAGCCTATCTCAGGACAATATAAACAACACTGTTATTACGAACCAGTAGCCAATACATGCGAAGGTGCGTATAGATATTAAAAAAACCCTACACTTTATTATTGTACTCTATCGGTTGAGCGGGAGAAACGTTAATCCGCAGGTAAATTAACATTGGTTTTAGCAAGCGGATTAGCAATATAAATAAACAATCCAAAAAAGGATCAGATAATTACAATCTGATCCTTTTGCTCTGAAATCACAGTCTTCTTAAACCTAACGCCTGTTACTTTAAGTATACATCTTCACAAAGTGGGCGAAGAAAGATGTCGTTTACTACACAATATATGTTTACTGTGTAGCAATCAACGTTAACTTTTTTCGAAAGAATACCGACTGCTTAAAATTACTTGTGATAGGGTTCACCGAACGCATCTAAATGAGTTCTAACAAAATAAGTACCCCGCCTTCATCCCACTTCTTTAAATCAAAAGTCATGTCCTACTTAGCAATATGAAATAAGCGGAAATTTTTCCGCTAATTGCAGATTAGAGCTGGTTTTGAGGAGAATAGGGGGAGTTTTTCCACTTATATAAAGAAAAATTACCTAATTTCATATATTTTAGTCAAATAAGAGAAATTTTTCCCTCTATTTAAGTTCTATTTTCAATGCTATTTATGAATTAAGGGAATTTTTCCCTCTATTTTTACTTACTACGCGCTGAGTAAGAGTCTACTACATATAATAGAAATGTAGATTCCTTTGTTTACTTGTTATGTTTGGTTGTAAACTTTTCAAGTATTCTAAAAGGTAATACTTCAAAAACTTTATCTTCTACTTAATGATTTGCTCTTTTGATAAGTCCGCAACAAATTCAACTTCATCATAGTTAAAGAAGCTACTCAAAACCTCATCTCGGTCATCAAGGAAAAGTTGATCAGCAACGGCTGAAACTAGTTTTGGTATACTAAATTTCATACCAGAAAGCGCAGAAGCTGAGATCCCACAGCTAATCAATGCAGAATAATTAAAAGCAAAAAGACCATGTAAACTCTTTTTTCCTTCATGATCTCGACTTATAAATGAGAAGCCCGGACTAAGATATGGATGTGCATCAAGAACAGGATTAGCGAGTTCTTCAGGTGCTTGATAATGATCCTCCCAGCGAGCAATATGTTGTTCTACAAGCTTTAATTCTGGTCGTAGGGCAGGATCAGTTAGAAGACCGGTACTAATAATTAAAAAATCAAATATAAACGTCCCTTGAGGGGTTGTGACCATTGCGCCTTCATCTGTGGCTTCTACATCAAGCCATGGTGCCCCAAGGTGCAAGTTAAAACCAGGCCAAGAGCTCGCACGCTCAAAAGTATCGTTTGTTGGAGGTTGATTATGCTTAAAGAAATGAGCCATAGCAGCGTATTTATCAGCATCAGATAATGAGTGATAACGTTCAATCATGCCTGAAACTTCCATCTGTCGGATCGGATTAATTCTCGGCATTTCCTTCCGGCGAATAAACACATGGGCCTCAGCTACTCCCTCAGAAAGTGCGAAGTTGGCGTTGTCAAAGGCTGAAGCGCCTCCACCTAAAATGGCAACCTTCTTTCCTTTTAACTGCTCAAAATCTATTGCTTTAGATGTGTGTGCATAAAGTTGTCGTGGTAGTTTTTCAGATATGAAAGAAGGGACATGCCATTCTCCTCCTCCTTGGATTCCGGTGGCAAGAATGACTTTTCTAGCTAGTAACTTCTTTGATGGTGCACCTGGCCCATCAATATGGAGGCAGTGAACTCCTTCTGCCAAAGGTTCAACAAGCTTCAATTTGACCTCATTCATTACAGGAAGGTTAAGAACCTTACGATACCAACGCAAATAATTCATCCAATCCCCTCGAGGAATCTTATTAATATTTTCCCAACTCTTTGCTCCAAATTGTGCTTCCCACCATGATCTGAAGGTAAGAGAGGGAATACCTAAGTCAATAGAGGTCAAATGTTTAGGCGTTCGTAATGTTACCATTCGTGCATAAGTTTCCCAAGGTCCTTCTAAGCCTTCGCTATTTTCATCGATAACGAGAATATTTGATATCCGTTCACGTAAAAGGCCAAAAGCAGTTCCAAGGCCACTTTGACCGCCGCCAATAATAATAACATCATAGACATGACCCTCAGGGTGACTAAGCGGACGAACCCAGTCTGCACCTCCAAAGGCAAGATAAGAAAGATCCGTTTGTACTCGTGCATTTAAAGCCTCTATACTCATGCTTTTCATTCCTCTCACGTTGGAATTTTAGTTTTGTAGAGTGATTAAAAAAGTTATAAAATAGAACTGGTAGGGATATTTGAATTTTTTAAATTTTTTACACAATAATTATCTATGGGCATAATATTACCATTTTTTTAAACGTTGTTGCATGTTCAAATTGTCTAAATTAATGCAAGATAATTGTTCAAATTAACTATAAGTGATCACAAATTGCCAACTTACTTTTGTTATGAACATGTAAATAAAAGCCTATAATGGAATTAGAAGTCAACGAAGTTTATAAAGACAGCTAAATATAGAGGTATAAACGAGCTTTTATCAATTTAAGAGAGGAATATAAAATGGATATACAAAATGCGCAATATTATATAGAAAAATTAGGACTAACACCCCACCCAGAGGGCGGTTTTTTCAAAAGTACATATGAATCAACTCATTTGATAACAAACCTTGCAGGGGTAAAAGAAGGAAAAGAACGGAAGCTTTATACAAGTATATATTTTCTTCTTAGATCTGAAGATATCTCACATCTACACCGGCTAAAGTCAGATGAGCTTTGGTATTATCATGGAGGAAGCTCTTTAACAGTTCATGTGATAGATGAAAATGGAGAGTATCAAGAACTTAAATTAGGATTAAATCTAGATAAAGGTGAGATTCCACAGGTTTTAGTGCCCAAAAATACGATCTTTGGATCGTCAGTTATGGAAAAAGATACATTCTCATTGGTAGGTTGTATGGTGGCCCCTGGTTTTGATTTCGAGGATTTTGAATTATTTAGTCAGAAAGAGTTAATGGTTGAGTATCCAGAGCATGAAAAAGTGATAAGAAAAATGGCGATTTCTGTAGAATAAGAGAGTAATTAAAATCTTGTGTATTTTTACAAACTACTATAACATAGGTGTTGGATAGAGGGAAAAAAAGCCTTAAATCTATAGTGTTAGAATAGTGATTGATGGATATAAATTTAATATGGTTATGATGCTCTAGAAAGATGCTGGAATTTTAAGCCAAAGTAAGAGGTAGTAATTTGACTACCCTTATTTTGGCTTTTTTGATTTTAATGGTTTATATAATTATTTGTTTTGGAAGAGGTAGATTTAATGGATATTTTTAAGGACTTGGTGCTTAATCTCTTTTTTATCTTTATTTGTTATTCTATCTTTTTATATTTAGAAGAAAAAAATCGACGAATAAAAGAAGGTAATAACAAGCTTAATTTGATCGTATTTACGTCGATTGCTGTGATTTTATGTATAACATTTCCGATACATATCAATGAAGAAGTCATTTTTGACTTAAGGTTAATCCCGATTGTCATTGCTAGTTTGTATGGTGGTATGCCAGCTATTCTCACTCTTTTGTTTGTTAACATTGGTTATCGATTTTTACTCGGGGGAGATGGAGTTTATGCTACGATCATCATTGCAACGTTTACGAGTTTGCTAACGGCTCTGATTTACCCTCTTTTTCTTAATCTGGCTCACCGGAATAGAATTATGTTAAGTGGAATGGTAGGTCTCGTAGCCTCTGGTACAGGAATCATTACTGTAGAATGGCTATTTAAGCTAGACTTAAGCCAGCTCTTAATCATAGGATTAATTCTCCTGCATACTTGTGGGCTTCTCTTTTTTGTCATGATCTTTGAATGGATTACAAAATACAGAGATTTTCATGAACGTTTAATCCGGTCTGAAAAGATGGAAGTTGTAAGCTATTTAGCATCTAGCTTTTCACATGAAGTGAGAAACCCAATGACGACTGTAAGAGGATTTCTTCAGTTAATAAAGCATTCGGATATAGATAAACAAAAATTGGATAGCTATATAAATATAGCAATTAGTGAGATTGATCGGGCTGAATCAATTATTACTGAATATCTTTTATTCACTAAGCCTAATTCGAATGAGTTACATATGATAAAGGGTGAAACCGTTCTACTTAATTCAATTGAAGTGATTAGGCCGCTAGCAAGTGCAAACTGTGTAGATATCAGGTACAACTCCTTTCCATTTTTAATAAAAGGAAATAAACAAAGGCTACAACAGGCATTAATTAATGTCTTTAAAAATGCGATTGAGGCAATGAGCAACGGAGGAACTTTATTTATTGATGTAAGATCTACGTCGAGAACTGTAGAAATAGTGATTAGAGATACAGGTGAGGGAATGACTAAGGAGCAAATTCGTAGATTAGGTGAACCTTATTTTTCAACGAAAGGAGATAAGGGGACTGGGCTAGGAATGATGGTTGTTTATAATATTGTAGAATCAATAGGTGGATCTATCAAAGTAAATAGTCATTTGGGGAAAGGCACGGAGTTTATTATCAGCTTCCCCCAAAGCCATTTAAGAGAAGTAGGAACGAAGCCATCAACGAGTAGTTTGAATCTATAAACAGAACTTCACATTTTTCTCCTATCTATATTGCAGTAAAATTAAAACGGTGATAAACTAAGTAAGACTAATGTCTTACTGTCATTGGTAAAATTTATTTTTTTATATCAAAAGTACTAAGAACTCATTTCGTATTATTCGATCGAACTTATTATATTAATATATAAAATGGTAAATGGAAGAAACTATTTTAATAGCTCGTCTATCCATGGCCTAACTTCTACCCTAGGGAAGTTAGGCCTTTTTGTTTTTCTGTAAAACGATTTCATAAATGAAATCGTGTGCAATAAGTCAACATTAAAAGGAGTCCATTCATCTGTTTGCTCATATACTGTGCATCATGTAGTAAGAAATAGGGAATTAGATACTAAGATTTCTTTGAGTAGATTGCTCATGTTTTTTCCTAGTTAGAAGTACAGGCTAATTCCATGGAGAATAAAACTACTATCATCTCATGAAAATAGCATACATAATTTTACATAAAAGACAACAAGAGTTAAAAAAGGAGGATCACCAAATGAAAAATGTTTATAGCCCTTACCAAGAGGACCTCCTACAATTAAGTAGTACTTTTAGCAAAATGCTAAAACAAAAATTTGGGAAAGGTCCAGAAACCTGTTTTATTACTTTTCATTCTAATAGGTTAGCCATACATGTGAAAAACTATATGACCCCTGCTGAAGAGGCTCTGATAGAAGACAATAAAGAGCTATTAGCATATAACTTTCGGTATGCTGTCATGGAAACGGTTTTGGGTGATTTTAAGGTTGAGGCATATAATAGGCTAGGAATCACATTTGATACATATTATAATGACTGGAATTATGAACATAATTCAGGCATCTTACTACTAGAGCCTAAAAATTCAATGAATTGGATAGAGACAAAAGCAGACCATCTTCTGAAAGAAAGATTAATAGATCAAATCTCTAAGATTAGTTCGTTTATCCATAAGGTCCCTGAAAAAGTGGAGTTAATAAAGATAAATCATAATATGTTTGCAGTGCAATGTAAGGGAGCAATTACTAAAATAGAAAGTGTATTATACAGAAAAGGACAAGTAGACTTACTGCAAGAGCATGCAAGAGATGTAAAGAATAATTATCTTAATCATAGGGAAGATTTTCAATCTGTTTTTGGAAGACCAATAGAAGGATTTTATATGACATGGGACTACCCAAATAATCATTGCTATCTCTTTTTTCATTTAAAGTAAGAGTTATTTTCAAAAAGTACGGTTTTTGTTAATCGAAATGAGAAAGTCGAAATATATAAGGGTCTCGGAAGAAAAGATGGCCACTTTGCTTGTTACAAAATAGCCAAAGTAAACATTTACAACAATGATAATTTAAAATATTATTATTATAAGATGTAGAGAAAAATAGCTCTATATTTATAAAACGATTTCATTTTACATTATTATCTACATAACCATATTCTTGGTAGAAATGCTTAGAAAATATCGCTAAACATAAGCCAAAATAGCAAAAGGGAAGTATCCTTCTTGCTATTTTGGCTTTTTCTTTTTTAGTAAGCTCTTTTGAACTAACTTTATAGTTGAAAAGGCACCAAATGTGGGTTGGATTTGCGAAAGAAAAGATGCCACATCACTTGTTTTATAGCAGTTTTCTTGAAATCTTATAAACGAAATTAGCTTTTAGTAATGTGCATGGAGGAAGAGCAGCATGGATTGTCAAATGAAAGAAAATAATAATACATATGAATATATTAGATCGGTTAAGATCTTGAATAACTTATCTTCAGATACCTTCGAAGAGATAAGAAAGATATGTAATGAGATTGAGGAATTACTACGGGAGATTGAAATTAAGGAATTAGTCATGGAGAGGTTCGTTCAAACTTTAAAAGATTTGCAAGTCCTGAAAGAAGTTACGGTGAAACATAAAAGGATTGAACCAATTAACGAACAACAAGTCATTGAGTTGATTGCCGCAATGGTAAATTTAATTTGTAATATGCTAAATGAACTAAATAGAGCAAATAAACTGATTTTCTCAATGAATATATCAAGGAAAACTAAAGCAACCACTTGTTTTCATTTAAAATTTCTAAGGAATATTCTAAAAGAAATAATTATATAGAGAAATCATTAACATAACTAGATTGAAAAACCCCCAAAAAGTACATAATAGTACCAGTAATAAAATAGGGGGAGCTTTGATCTTGGATAATTCTTCAATAGATATACAAAAAGAGGTAAGTGGCTATACAGGTAAAATGTTTCGAGATATTTTTGGAAGAGGACCGCAATCGGTATATACATCGTTTGGATATACATTTATCACTATTTATTTAAGAAACTTTTTAACACCTTCTGAAAAGGTATTATTAGAGCAGGATCAAGTGATGACTATTCAACAAATGCGAGATAAACTAATGGAAACTATAATTCCAGAATTAAAAACTTACATCGAAATTATTACAAAGAATAAAATTAGAGAAGTGTATTATGATTGGAATTTACATAACCGCTCTGCAATGATTACATGTATTAGTTCAACACCGTTTACATCTAAACCAACGATCAATGAAGGATATATAGGTAAAGAGGATGTTAATAGAGAAATCATGGCAATAAGTAAACGAGCTGAAAAACTTCCTGAAGAAATTTATTCCTGTGAATTAAATGAGAGAACGATCGTGATTATTAGAAACGGTATTCTTGTTCCGATAGAAAAGGAATTAGTTCGTCTAGGACATGGGGATCTATTAAAAAGGGTGAAACGAAATTTAGAAAAGAGTTATTTACATAACAATAGTCATTTTGAAACCGTCTTAAACAAACAAATAATTGATTCATTTGTTGACTGGGACTTTAATTTAGATAAAAGTGTTATTCTTCTTCTACTGAATCCTACTGAACCTAAGAAACACAACATGAGCCAGGTTGATAAGGAGTAGAATTTATGAAAGAGAGGACGACAATGGATCAGAATCAATTGAATTCGATGAGTAGTTTGATGAGTAAATTGCTTAGAAAGAATTTTGGTAGAGGGCCTCAATCATGTCAATCCATATTGAATCAACGGTTTTTTGTCATGTATATTCAAGGTGTCATATCCCCGATGGAGGAAATTTTAATTAAACAAGGACAAAGAAAGCAAGTTGAGAGAGCTAGAAACGTTATAATCAATCAAGTTCTAGAGGAGCTAAAGGGGGCTCTACGCATTTTTGTAGATAAGGATATTGAGCATCATTATCATGATTGGAATTTTTCAAAGAATACAGGAATGGTCATCTTTGTTTTTAATAATGAAATGGAGGACTCTGATAACTCCCTTGATGTAAATAAACTAGAGAGAGAAGTGGCTCGGATAAGTGAAATGGTTGAAAAGGTACCAAATAAGATCCATGTTTATTCTCTTTCCCCACAAGTGTGTTTAATTGAAAGAATAGGGATATTAACACTTATTGAACAAGCTCTTGTTTCTAAAGGATATCAAGAAGAATTGAGAATAAGTAAGGATGAACTTGAAAAAGTGTATTTTAGTCAACATGGATCATTTGATGAACTCTTTAAGAAAAAAGTAATTGACCTTTTCATCGATTGGAATTTTGATGAGGATAAATCACTTATGGCATTTGTTCTTGAATAATAGAAGGGCATGATAAAATACGGTAAACGCAGATGAGCATTTGCACCATGGAGAATGAAATTGTGTAGTTCTTTTATGTGGAATGAGCTGGAGAGCCACCTGACTCCTGCGGGATCTAGTCGGTCTCTTGAGACCTCGCAGGAGCTCAAAAAGCGACGAGGAGGCTCACGGTCCGCCCTGTGGAAAGCAGGTGGATCGCAGCTCATGGCACTCCGCTAACTAAGTTATTTTCAGACTAATCAATAGTCTTTTAAATTAGTTACTAAACTCAAAAGCCTTTATCACATCTACCTTAATATCATCCAAATTAATATTTCTATGTTTTATTTCTTTAAAAAGCAATTCAATAAAGTCCTTATCCAAGTTCTCTTTACGAGCAACTGAATAGGCTTCAACTAGTGATTCATTAGATAATAGTTTCATAGTTTTCCTCCCTATAAAGAAGCCTTTCCCTATTTTGAAAAACATCAAACATAAAAAGTAATATTGACAAAAATTTGGGTTTTATGTAATTTAAATATTGTTTAGCACTCTTTGGTCTAGAGTGCTAAAATATAGTATGCGAAGCTTTTAAAATGAAAGGAGAATCTCTATGGCTAAAATGGAGTTTAAAGCAGAATCTAAACGACTATTAGAAATGATGATTAATTCAATTTACACACAAAAAGAGGTGTTTTTGCGAGAGTTAATCTCAAATGCGAGTGATGCAATTGACAAAATCTATTATAAAGCTTTAACAGATGATACTTTAAGTTTTGAAAAAGATAGCTACTACATAAAGGTAAGTGCTGATAAGGAAAATAGATTATTAAAAATCACTGATACTGGAATTGGTATGACCAAGGAAGAGCTTGAAAATAATCTTGGAACGATTGCTAAAAGTGGATCATTAGCATTTAAAAATGAAACTGAAATAAAAGATGGTCATGATATTATTGGTCAATTTGGGGTAGGTTTTTATGCTGCCTTTATGGTGGCTGATGTTGTAACTGTTACGAGTAAGGCTTTAGGTAGTGACCAAGCGTATAAGTGGGAGTCTGAAGGGGCAGAAGGTTACACTCTTGTACCTGTCGATAAAGAAACGGTTGGTACTGAGATCACTTTAAAAATAAAAGAGAATTCTGAGGATGAAACCTATGATGAGTATCTCGAAGAATATCGTCTAAAATCTATTATTAAGAAATACTCAGACTTTATCCGTTATCCAATTAAGATGGATAGTACAGGAAAAAGGCCGAAAGAAGATAATGAAGATGAACTAATAGACTACACAGAAGAGCAAACCATTAATAGTATGGTTCCGATATGGAAAAAGAACAAAAGTGAACTAACTGATGAGGATTATGCAAAGTTTTATAATGAAAAGCATTACGGGTTTGATCAACCTTTAAAACATATTCATATAAGTGTGGATGGAACGATTAGATATAATGCGATTTTATTTATCCCAGAGAAAACTCCTTTTGATTATTACTCAAAAGAGTTTGAAAAAGGGCTAGAGCTATATTCTAATGGAGTTCTAATCATGAGTAAATGCTCTGATTTACTTCCGGACTATTTTAGTTTTGTTAAGGGAATGGTTGATTCAGAGGATTTATCACTTAACATTTCTAGAGAAATGTTACAACATGACCGACAACTTAAGCTCATTGCAAAAAACATCAACAAGAAAATTAAGAGTCAGCTACAAAGCTTATTGAAGGACGAAAGAGAAAAGTATGAAGAATTCTATGAATCTTTTGGTAGACAATTAAAGTTTGGTGTTTACAGTGAATATGGATCACACAAAGATGTTTTACAGGATTTATTAATGTTTAAGTCTTCTAAAGAAAAGAAGCTTGTTACTTTAGAGGAGTATGTTGAAAGAATGCCTGAAGAGCAAAAATATATTTATTATGCATCTGGAGAATCCATTGATCGAATTGATAAGTTACCACAAACAGAGGTTGTCGCAGATAAAGGCTATGAAATTTTATATTTCACAGAGGAAATTGATGAATTTGCGATTAAAATGCTAATGTCTTATAAAGACAAAGAATTTAAATCCGTCTCAAGTGGTGATCTTGGAATTGAATCAGATGAAGATCAAAAGTCAACGGACTTAAAGGACGAAGAACATAAAGAACTGTTTGAGTATATGAAATCTGTATTAGCTGACAAAGTAAAAGATGTAAGAGTTTCAAAACGCTTAAAAAGCCACCCAGTTTGTTTATCAACAGAAGGTGACTTAACGATTGAAATGGAGAAAATTCTTAGTGCAATGCCAGATAACCAAAATATTAAGGCGGAGAAAATTCTAGAAATAAACAGTAGTCATGAAGTGTTCTCTTCTATTAAAGATGCTTTTGACAAAGATAAAGAGAAGGTAGCTTTATATACGAACCTGTTATATAACCAAGCGCTACTGATTGAAGGACTAGCTGTTCAGGATCCAGTAGAGTTTTCGAATAGTATTTGTAAAATCATGGTTTAAAAATAAGGAGAGCATGGGAGAAATCCCATGTTTTTTTGTATACACATGGAAGCGCTTAACTAATAAAAGCAATAGTTTTTTCTGAAAAATCTATTTACTTTTATAAGTTTCGTGTTAATATGGTTCATATTCTGGTTTTTAAAACAGCAGGGGGAACTATAACATGTTAACTTTTTTTGGAGCACTTTTATTTCTATTTTTAGGTTATGCCTTTTATTCAAAATTTGTTGAGCGAATTTTTGTCGTAAATGATGATACGCCAACACCAGCATATACAAAAAGAGATAATTTGGACTTTGTGCCAATGAGCTGGTGGAAGGGTAACTTAATTCAATTATTGAACATAGCAGGTTTAGGCCCAATTTATGGAGCTGTTGCTGGAGCACTCTACGGACCTATAGCGTTTGTTTGGATTGTAATAGGGAGCATTTTTGCAGGTGCTGTACATGACTATTTTTCTGGTATGATGTCACTACGACATCAAGGAGCACAATTTCCAACATTAGTTGGAAAATATTTAGGTAAATACGCGAAAGCGATTATAAATGTAATATCACTGGTTTTAATGATCTTAGTTGCTGCAGCATTTACGGCTGGACCAGCTCAACTGATTGCGCAGATTACCCCTCTTACTTTTATGACAGCTTTATTCATCATATTTGCATACTTTGTTTTGGCTACCGTTTTACCAATCAACCGTGTGATTGGTAGGATCTATCCTTTGCTTGGTGGAATCCTGCTAATCATGGCAATAGCAATTGCGGTCGCATTACTATTTTCTGATAAACAAATGCCAAACCTTACACTGGCAAATCTTCATCCAGGTGAACTGCCACTTTGGCCGTTGCTGATGGTAACAATCTCCTGTGGAGCGATTTCAGGCTTTCATTGTACCCAAAGCCCAATCGTTGCATGTACGATGAAAAAGGAAACAGACGGACGAAAGATTTTCTATGGAGCAATGATTATTGAAGGAGTTATTGCACTCATTTGGGCAGCTGCGGGAATGACATTCTTTAATGGAACAGAAGGCTTACAGGCAGCATTAGCCGCTGGTGGCCCTTCAGGAGTAGTTAATGAAATATCAACATCCCTTCTTGGAGTAATTGGTGGAATTCTTGCAATCTTTGGTGTCATCATTTTACCAATCACAACAGGAGATACCGCACTTCGTTCATCAAGAATGATTGTAACGGATATTCTTTCAAGATTTTATAATATGGATAGTAAGCTAAAGGTATTAATGGTTTCTATTCCAGTTTCAGTCCCAGCGCTATTTTTGGCAACGATCGATTATACATTCCTTTGGAGATATGTTGGCTGGACCAATCAAGTGGTTGCAACCTTTATGTTATGGACTGCAACTATGTATTTATTAAAAAATCATAAG
The DNA here is from genome assembly GCF_002019645.1 of Litchfieldia alkalitelluris. Lineage (GTDB taxonomy): Bacteria > Bacillota > Bacilli > Bacillales > Bacillaceae_L > Litchfieldia > Litchfieldia alkalitelluris. Next base: position 437,346 of record NZ_KV917374.1, read on the forward strand.
CTACATTGGATTTGTGGAATTCCAGCCATGTTTATGACCGGCGTTGTATGCACGTATATTTTTTATGCGCCAGAAGGGCTTGGTCTAAGTTATCAATTATCTTTAATTATTGGTTTTTCACTAACGCTTGTAGTAGCATTCTGGTACGCTAGTAAAATTAGAAAATTTAAATTATCGAAGAGTGATCAATCTGATTATAAAGTTGCTTAATAAAAGGTTTGTGTAGGAGAGCGGGAAGTATGCTCTCCTTTTTATTGTCTATTTTCGGTAGATTACACTATTTTACGGATGTTATGGATATAATTTAAGAAGAAAAGATGCCACTCAATAGGAACAAACTAAAAAGAGGTGATATAGTTGTATCAGCCATTAGATCCGACATTTTATCAACAATCAACTCTTGAGCTAGCTCAATCATTAATCGGTAAGCTTTTAGTAAAAGAAACGATGCAAGGAGAAGCTTCAGGCTGGATTGTTGAAACGGAGGCTTATTTGGGAGCAGTTGACCGGGCGGCACATAGTTTTGAGAATCGAAGGACGAAGCGAACGGAAGTGATGTTTGGTCCTTCTGGATACGTATATACTTATGTCATGCATACCCATTGTCTTGTGAATGTTGTTAGTGGTAAGGAAGGATCTCCTGAAGCGGTACTTATACGGGCAGTTGAACCTTACACGGGGATTGACTTGATGTATGAGCGCCGAGGTATGAATAAAAGAGAACGTGAACTAACAAGTGGGCCCGGAAAACTCACAAAAGCACTAGGGATAGTAAAAGAGGATTATGGTCGGCCAATTTTTGAACGCCCCTTATATATAGCAGAGGGAAGAAATGTTGAAGAAATTGAAGCGGGAAAAAGAATTGGAATCGATAATAGCGGTGAAGCCAAGGATTATCCTTGGCGCTTTTGGGAGAAGGGAAATCGTTTTGTATCAAAATGAGTAGAGAGAGAAGGGGAAACAATGGGATACTCAAAAATGGCTCTTGTTACAGGGGCATCAAGTGGTTTTGGACTTCTTACATGTATCGAGCTAGCGAAAAGTGGTTTTTCTGTTATTGCAACAATGAGAGATGTAGTTAATGCCAATATTTTAATGGAATTTGCTAAAAACCATGGGGTGGAAAAGCAACTCACGCTTCACCCTCTAGATGTGACAGAAGAAGAGTCTATCAGTCAATTAAAAGAATTAATAGATAAATACGAATCGATTGATGTGCTTATTAATAATGCAGGCTATGCAGGTGCTGGCTTTGTTGAGGAAATACCATTGTCTGAGTATCGTAGCCAGTTTGAAACAAATGTATTTGGAGCAATTGCAGTCACTCAGACTGTTTTGCCAATTATGCGGAAGCGAAGGGCGGGTAAAATTATTAATGTAAGTAGCATAAGTGGGCGAGTCGGCTTCCCTGGTTTAAGTCCCTATAATGCTTCAAAGTATGCTTTGGAAGGCTGGAGTGAGTCACTAAGGTTAGAAATGAAAGAGTTCGGAGTGGATGTTGTTTTAGTTGAACCTGGATCTTATCAAACAAATATTTGGTCTAAGGGCAAACAGGTTACTGAAAAGTCTATGAATCCAGATTCCCCGTACTATGAAATGATGCAGAATATTGAAAGACATCTGGAAGCGGAGCAAAGTAATTATGGTGATCCGAATGATGTTGCAAAATTAATCGTAGAGATTGCAAAGAGTGACAAAACAAAATTGCGCTATCCGATTGGCAAAGGTGTAAGAGTGATGCTTGCTCTTAAAGGGGTGCTTCCATGGAATCTGTGGGAGAGGATTGTGTTGAAACAATTGAAATAGGGTGGATGGTTGTAATGGGTGGAATTGGGCTGTGGGATCCGGAGTGAGTGAAGAAAAGTTCGGCGGGAGGCCTCAGGAGTGATTTAGACCAAAGAAATCCGGCGGGAGATCTTCACGAACAGAGTCCACCATAGAAATGCGGCGAGTAATGGGGAAAATCGGGCCAAAAAGAAAGTGAATCCGGCGGGTTGGAAGGAAAATGCGGCGGGAGGCTTTCACGGAGAGAGTCCCAGCGAAGAAATGCGGCGAGTAATGGGGAAAATCGGGCCAAAAAGAAAGTAAATGCGGCGGGTTGGAAGGAAAATGCGGCGTGAGGCTTTCGCGGAGAGAGCCCCAGCGAAGAAATGCGGCGGGAATGAAGGAAAATGCGGCGTGAGGCTTTCGCGGAGAGAGCCCCAGCGAAGAAATGCGGCGAGAAATGGGGGAAATCGGGCCGAAAAGAAAGTAAATGCGGCGGGTGGCTTTCGCGGAGAGAGCCCCAGCGAAGAAATGCGGCGAAGAAATGGGGAAAATCGGGCCGAAAAGAAAGTGAGTTCGGCGGGAATGAAGGAAAATGCGGCGGAAGGTCTTCACGTAGAGAGTCCCACCAAAGAAATGCGGCGAGAAATGGAAAAAATCGGGCCGAAAAGAAAGCGAATCCGGCGGGGATGAAGGAAAATGCGGCGGGTGATCTTCACGTAGAGATTCCCAGCGAAGAAATGCGGCGAGAAATGGGCAAAATCGGGCCAAAAAGAAAGTGAATCCGGCGGTTTGGAAGGAAAATGCGGCGGGAGGTCTTCACGTAGAGATTCCCACCAAAGAAATGCGGCGAGTAATTAACCCAAGTCTCTAAGTGTCCCTTTTTCCAGAAAAAAGTAAGAAGCCAACCTTTTGAGCTGACTTCTCACTTAAATTAACTACACACCCACGGAATTACTATCCACTGGTGGTGCCTTTTCTACATCCTTTGGCTCTGGTACAAAAGTTAAAATAACAAAACCAATAATAAATAATACCACTAAACTAAACACTCCACTGTTTGAACTTCCCGTTACTTGAGCAGTTACTGCAACTAGTAGCGGACCCATGATGGAAGCAAACTTACCGAATATGTTATAAAATCCGAAAAATTCATTAGAGTTTTCTTTAGGTACAAGCCTTGCAAAGTAAGATCTACTTAATGCCTGAATTCCACCTTGAGAGGAAGCGACAAGCATGGCTAAAATCCAAAAGTCGAGTGTTGTTTCTAAAAAATAAGCATAAATACAGACAATCGTATAAATAAAGATACCTACATACAGCATCTTTTTACCTGTAAAGCGTTCTGCAAGTCGCCCATAAAGGACAGCAAATGGAGCTGCCACTACCTGTGTAACAAATAAAATGATTAATAAATTAGTTGGACTAATCCCAAGGTCTGTACCATAAGCGGTAGACATCGTAATAATTGTACCGACACCATCAATATAAAAGAAATAAGCAAGTAAAAATAGAAAAAGTGCTCTGTATTTTTTGATTTCTTTAAATGTTTTTCCTAGTCTTTTAAAGCTTTTATGAACCGGGTTCGGTTCTCGTTTTATATAATAGCGTTGGTGAACATTTTTTAACATCGGAATGGCAAAAACTCCCCACCAGACGGCTGTGATAAGGAATGCGATTTTACTAGCAGTTGTCGTTTCTAAGGGGATCATTCCTTGCTGTGATAGGACGATAATGACAATGCTTATGATAAAGGGAATGGTGCTACCAATATAACCCAAACCAAACCCGCGGGCAGATACCCTGTTCATGCGTTCTTCCTTTGTTACGTCAACAAGAAAAGCATCATAAAACACATTTGCCCCAGCAGACCCAACTGCAGCAACAGTATAAAACACTAATAATAAAAGCCACTGATCACTAGGGATAAAAGCAAGTACACCAGTAAAAATAACTCCTAGAGCAAAGAAGAAAGTGAAGAACTTCTTTTTTAAACCTTCATAATCAGCGATGGTTCCAAGTATCGGTCCTAGCATGGCTAGAATAAAGGTGGCAATGGCAATTGTATAGCCTAAATAAGCGGTAGAATCTGCAGCACTAACTCCAGCATTTGTGGCGGCAGCTTTATAATATAACGGAAATACTGCAGTTGAAATAATAATAGAATAAGCTGAATTCGCCCAATCATAGAACATCCAACTGTTTTCTTCCTTCGAAAAACGCTTCATAATAATTGCCTCCCTTTATTAACTATTAATAGTGTACAAAATAAACTAACAGAAAGTATTCGTTTAATAGAATCATTACGTACTTTTTACAATGTTAATAATTCATCTACTACCCTTCCATCGGTTGAACCTAAATGAAGTCCCAGGAGTCGAGCGAGTGTTGGCCCTTCATCGACTAGATGCATTGAAGAAATTTTTAGTTGTGGCTGAATTCCCTTTCCGGAAGCAATAAAAACTGTCGTATAATCCTCTTTTTGAGGGGAATATCCATGGGATGCAAATGTATACTTTTTTTCGCGTACCTCCTGATCTGTAATAACATGAATTAGTTCTCCAGCTACATTTTCTTTAAAATAGTAACCTCTTGATGCTTCCAGCATAAATGACGCTTGATCGTCGGCTCCTGTATTACTAATTTCAAGACCTGTTAAAATAGATTCAATACCATGTTCCTTTGACTTTAATAATTCTTCTAGTAGTTTTGAAACCGAGTCAAACGTTCCTTTATCGTGTCTGTCTTTTAAGTATATATAGGCGGACCCATCACAGCTTTTACAATAAGCTTTCCAATCAATAACCTTGTTATTGCCTCCCATTGTAATAAAGCCGTTTTCTTTCAATAAAACATTTAACTGAATCGCTTTGGTCTCATCTAACGCGCTATGATCTCCCAATACAACAATGGTCGAATTCTCAGATATTCCAGCTTCAAAAAGGGCTTGTTGGATTCGTCCAAGTCTTGTGTCATGCCGATGTAATGCTTGTGTTGCTTGTTCTGAGGAAAAACCGTGATAATGTCTTTGTGTATCTAAGTCTGTGAAATGGACGAGCAGTAGGTCTGGCTTTCTTGTTTTGATGGTATGAACTGTAGATTCAAGAACAAAGTCATCAAGCTCAGGTTGCTTTAATCCATTTCTCATTGAACCAAAGCGATAGTTCATTTCTAGTTGGAATAAAGAACTCCCGTTAGCAAGTGAAACAGGAATTTGATGGTGGTAAAATCGATTTGCAAAAATTTCTGGCATATTATAATCAATCTTTGCCTTAGCTGTCACCGGCCACAATAATGCGGCAGTTTTCATTCCTCCCTTTTTTGCTTCATCATATAAGGTTGTACCCTTTATGTGACTACGATGCCAAAACCAATCAGGCGAAGAACTACCTGGTTGAAGAAAAGTATTATTAATCACACCATGGTTTTTAGGATATTTCCCTGTAACAATGGTTGTATGGCAAGGATAAGTGACAGAAGGATAAATGGTTTGAACGCGCTTACAAAGTGACGCAGTTTTTAATAAATTCTTAAAATGAGGCAGATCTTCAACAAGCGGTAAATCAAGTGAAGAAAAACAATCAAAAGAAATAACAATTAAATGTTCGGTTAAACGACTCATAAATGCCCCCAACTAAAATAGTTTCTATTTCTATATTATATGATTATGATAGATAATAAGGTTTAAATTAAGTAATTTTTATTTGTTTAAATGACAATGTTTATTTCCACCGGTAATTGTAGGATAAGATGAATTAGCTGGTGAGTGGAATCCATTAAACTAGTAACTTTTCAGGGAAGACATCCATGTTAATTAAAATTAGCACCGTGGAGTATGAAAAATAGTGCATTTACCTAGTGTGGAATGAGCGGAGAGCCACTTGACTCCTGCGGGATCAAGTGGTCTCGTGAGACCCCGCAGGAGCCCGCACCTGGCGACGAGGAGGCTCACGGATCACCCCGCGGAAAGCAAGTGGATCGCAGCTCATGGAACTCCACTAACTAAGTATTTTCAGAGTGATTCCCATGATAAACAATCTAAAAATATAACAATTCAAAAAGAGAAGAGTTTAGTCATATGAATAAAAGAACCATTTCACAACATAACATACGTACCCTATTTTGGATTAGAATCTTCGGCTCCATCAGCTTTATTGCACCTGTCCTCACGTTGTTCTACTATAACCGAGGATTAGACGCCGCTGATATTCTATTACTCCAAATCTTCTGGAGTGGCGCGGTATTGATTGGAGAAGTTCCAGGTGGAGTAGTCGCAGACCGCTATGGTCCAAAAACATCATTTATCATAGGATCTCTAGTAAAGATGTCGAGCCTTATCTTACTAGTGTTTGCAACCGAGCCATGGATGTTTTTTCTATTTAGTGCAATCAACGGACTATCAGTGACATTCTTTTCGGGAGCAGATGAAACATTAATCTATGAATCGTTAAAAGAAGATGGGGAGCACCATCGAATGGATCGAGCGATGGGGAAGATTCAGTCCGCAGGCTTTGTTTCTATGCTTATTGCCGTTATTTTCGGTGCCTATTTTGCAAAGGATTTGCAAGAAGAACAATTTGTCTTTTTAATTATTCTTGGGCTTGTTCTTCACATTGGGGAATTTGTTCTTTTATTTTTTGTGAAAAGCCCAGAAATAAGCGGGTCATATCGTGAGAATCCTTTTACACAAGTAATCTCTGGTGTGAAAGCGATTCGTCAAGCTCCACAGCTGTTATTACTTTTTTTAAATTTCACGCTTGTATTCATCCCCGCTGACTCGGTTTATGAAGCTTTTAACCAACCTTTAATGACAGATGCAGGACTTCCTGTCGTATTCATCGGTGTTGTTTATGCGCTTGCTGCCGTAGGAGGCTTTATCTGCTCACAGTCAGTTGGTTGGCTAACGAGTGTATTTTCAAGAAGGTTACTCATGAATCTAACCGGTGGTCTTGCAGCTGTTGGATTATTAATCTCTGCCCTGTTTGGTGAAACACTGTGGTTAATCATAGGCTCCTTTTTTATCCTAAGATTTGGACAAGCAATCAGGCGCCCCATTTATTCACAGCTAAAAAATGATTTGATTCCCTCACATGTTAGAGCAACAACATTATCATTAATATCAGTTCTTGATTCGGCTTTGGATCTTGTCATCTTTGGTCTATTATCAGTCATTGCCTTAAAAGGGTTATCAGGAATCTTAATAGCAAGTAGTATACTCGCATTAATAGGGACCTTCATTCCGATTCAACGTATGAAAGCTAGACAACAAACAGAGTAAGGAGGAATGTTCTTTGGAGAACTTTAACCAACAGTTTTTATATGCAGTAATGATTATTGCGCTAGGCTATTTATTAAAAAGATGTAACATCATAAAAGAACAAGACGGTGAAGGTTTATCTAGAATTATCTTCAACCTTACACTACCAGCACTGATCATCGTGACATTTAATGATCTGAAAATAGACATATCACTCATCTTGCTAATTTTTAGTGGCTTTATATATGGTATATTTTCGGCAGTTCTTGGTTTGCTCGTGTTTAGAAACGAACCGAGAAAAACAAAAGGTATGATGGCCATGCTCGTTCCTGGCTTTAATATTGGTCTTTTTGCTTATCCTCTAGTAGAAGGAATTTGGGGCAAGGAGGGTATTAAGTATTTTGGAATGTTTGATGTTGGAAACGCATTTATTGTTTTTGGTGTAAGCTATTTGATCGGTAGTTATTATTCAGCAGAGAATGTTAAGTTAGATATGAAGAGTATTTCAACAAAAATGGTGAAATCGATCCCGTTTATGACCTATATTATTGTGTTTGTTCTAAATCTAATTGGTGTTCATCTTCCTACCTTTTTCCTCGAAACTTCGGAAATTATCTCATTAGCAAACATGCCACTTGCGTTACTACTGCTAGGGATTTATTTGAATTTCACGTTTGATCGTGGAAATAGTAAGTTGATTTTAAAATTTTTAGCAATAAGATATGGTGTTGGATTGACCTTAGGAATCTTACTATTTATGATCCTTCCCTTTGAAAATATGTTTAAATACACACTGTTAATTGGATTTATCCTACCTACATCAGTCTCGGTGTTACCATACTCCGTCGAGTTTGATTACAATCGTAAATTCGTTGGTACAATTTCGAATTTAACCATCTTAATTAGCTTCTTTTTATTGTGGGTTATTGGAAATGTAGTTTTATAGTTTGTAAAGTGTCTTGGTCTCCTTTAATGTGACCGAGCCTTTTTTTGTTCGATATCACTAAATGAAAAAGAGAGATTTGTAGGTTTTATTAATGACAGGCTTTCTGGAATCGATATACGATTAGAAACAATCCATGAAGACTGAAAGGTGATGTGAGTGAAAACTGTATTAATCAGAAATGCTAGAAATATTATTACGATGGATGAAGAGAGAAGCCAATTCCCTGGAGGAAGCATCTATATTGAAGGACAGGAAATTAAAGCGATTGGTGTGGATCTACCATATGAAACAGCGGATGAAATCATCGATGCCAGAAATCAAATCATTTATCCTGGTTTAATCAATACACATCATCATTTATATCAGACGTTTACTCGGAATATCCCTTTGGCTCAAAACTGTGAATTATTTGATTGGTTGATTACCCTTTATGATATTTGGCGTCACATTCGACCAGAAGATGTTTATTTAAGTGCTGCTGTTGGTCTAGGTGAACTATTAAAAAGTGGCTGCACAACTGCTGCAGATCACTTCTATGTATTTCCAAATGGTGTCTCAGGAGAATTAATTGATGAAGAAATACGTGCGGCCCATGATTTAGGAATCCGCTTCTTCCCAACAAGAGGCTCTATGAGTCTCGGAAGATCAAAGGGAGGACTTCCGCCTGATGAGGTTGTGCAAACAGAAGATGTTATCCTAAAAGATACGATGAGAGTAATTGAAACCTATCATGATCCAAGTCCATTTTCAATGGTACGAGTGGGTGTGGCTCCGTGCTCTCCATTTTCGGTAAGTAAGGATTTATTAATTGAGTCATCTCGTTTAGCGAGAAGCTACGGAGTAAGAATGCATACACATTTAGCCGAAACTCAGGATGAAGAGCATTTTTGTCTTGAAAAGCTAGGAATGAGACCATTAGAGCTGATGGAGCAAACAGGATGGGTGGGAAATGACGTATGGTTCGCTCATGGAATTTGGTTTAATGAACAAGAAATTGTAAAACTTGGAACATGTGGCTGTGGGGTGGCACATTGCCCAAGTAGTAATATGAAAATGAAGTCAGGCGTCATGCCGATTATGGAAATGTTGAAAAAAGGTGTGAAAGTTGGTCTCGGCGTGGATGGTTCAGCTTCTAATGATTCTTCTAATATGTTAATGGAACTGAAAATTATGAATCTCCTCCATAATCTCAAGCACGGCACAAAGGCCCTTAGTGCGGAAGACTGTTTGTATATTGCGACAAAAGGTTCCTCAAAGGTACTTGGGTGGGAAGATTCGATCGGATCATTAGAGGTAGGCAAGGCGGCCGACTTATTTATGATCAATGCCAATAGAATGGAGTTTGCTGGAGCCTTGTTTGATGATGCAGCATTACCGATCTTAACAGGAACACCACAGGTAGAGAGAACCATTGTGGGAGGGAAAACAGTGGTGAAGGACGGGAGACTCGTATCTATCAATGAAGAGCAGTTGGCCGTTTCTGCTCAGAAAGCAGCAGCAAGGATGCTGGAGACTGCATCAAAGCATATGAATAAAAATTATAAAAAATCCCGAATGAAAAAATTAAATTTTAGATAAACGAATTAATTAATATACGAATAAGCCGTTTCTTTAAATGAATATTGTACGTTTTCAGCTGGTAAATTAACGCCAATATTACAGGATAAAAGATTTTTTTAAAGATTGTTAGTAAATGTAACGCTTACATTCACTGATAAGCAGATACCAAGTAAAAAATTGTTATTATATCTAAATTTTTATGAATGTTTCGTTTAAAATAACCAATGACAAAACCCCCTTAAATAAATTAGGATAAAAAGTAACAAGAGATGTAATATTTTATGACATACAAAAGAAGATTTCATACCTAAAATTATCTGAAAGTTTATAAGATAAAATATGTTCAGAAAAATATTTAGAGGGGGAGATTTGATTGGTGGTAGCTGTAAATGAGGTAGTGGCTTTTGAGAGGGTTAGTAAAATCTATAATACGGGAACTGTCGCACTGAGTAATTTTCAGTTATCCATTAAAGAGGGTGAATTTATTAGCTTTCTAGGCCCTTCTGGATGTGGTAAATCAACTGCTTTACGAATGGTAGCTGGACTTGGGGAGGCGACTGACGGTGAAGTGAAGGTTTTTGATAAAAAGCCACTTGATGTTGTTCAGCAGTCTAATGATATAGCGTTTGTATTTCAGGATGCAAATCTATTACCTTGGCGAAATGTCCTTGATAATGTTCTTCTCCCTTTAGAACTTCGTGGTGGAAATAAGAAAGAGCATAAAGAAACAGCTTTAAACGTATTGGAAATGGTGGGATTAAAAGATCACTTAAAATCCTACCCTAGGCAACTTTCAGGTGGGATGAAGATGCGTGTATCTATTGCCAGAGCATTAGCTGCAAAACCCAAAATGCTATTGATGGATGAGCCTTTTGCCGCACTAGATGAAATTACCAGACAAGCGCTTCAAATGGAATTACTAGATATATGGCGAAAAGAAAAAATGACAATACTGTTTGTTACACATAATGTGTATGAAGCTGTATTTCTATCAACAAGAATAGCTGTGATGTCAGCTAGGCCTGGTCGATTATCCTCAATGATTGATGTTGATCTTCCGAATCATAGGAATTTACATATGAGGATCGAAGATAAATTTAATGAAATCGTAGAACTAGCATCAAAGAGTTTAGAAACTAGCTCGGATGAAAGGGGATAAGCTGATGTCGATACAATCTATTGAAATAGCGAAACAAAAAATGGTAGCAAAAGTAGAAAAGAAGGAAAGAAAGGGCTGGAATCGATTTAAGCAATATTATATTGGTCCCATTATTGCCTTTATCATATTTATTACTTTATGGCAGATCATCCCGTTAATATTCGGAATTAAGCATTACATTTTACCAAAGCCAACAGATGTTGTTACGGCAGCAATTAAAGATTGGCATTTATTGTGGCCTGCTGTACAAATTACAATTGTTGAGTCGGTCTTAGGTTTTGTATTAAGTGCAGTTGTTGGTATTCTGATTTCGATTCTTTTAGCAAGTTCGAAAATATTAGAACGTAGCATTTATCCGTATGCAATTATTTTACAAACCATACCTGTAGTAGCGGTTGCACCAATCATTGTAATCTGGTTTGGTGCAGGTTATAACTCAATTGTAGTTATTTCGTTTCTAGTTGGATTTTTCCCAGTCATTTCAAACACCTTGATGGGTTTAAATTCAGTTGATAAAAATATGGATGAATTATTTACACTTTATAATGCATCAAGATGGCAAAAAATGTGGAAGCTTCGGATTCCAGCTGCAATGCCATTTATCATGGCTGGCTTAAAAGTGTCTTGTACATTAACAATTGTGGGTGCGATTGTTGGTGAGTATGTTGCGGGAATTGGAGGAGGTAAAGGTGGATTAGGTTATTCCATCACCGTTGCAGCGATTCAGGTCAAAACCGCCTATTTATTTGCTTGTGGAATTGCCGCTGCGATCTTAGGGGTAGGTTTTTATCTTCTAGTAAGCTATATTTCTCATTTAATCTTAAAATCATGGCACGAATCGGCAATGAAAGCTGAAAAATAAAAAAATAAAAGGGGATTAGTATATGAAAAAGCTATTAGAATGGAAGAAGTCGAGTATCGCAATACTGAGTATCATAGTAGTGCTAATGTTAGCTGCTTGTTCAAGTGAAGATGCTGGAGGTTCAACAGGAGATTCCGCTGACTCTGAATCGGTTGATTCTGTTAAACTTGTATTAAACTGGTTTGCAAAAGCGCAGCATGGTGGTGTTTATGCTGCACAAGAACAAGGGTACTTTGAAGAAAACGGCTTAGATGTAACAATTGAACCAGGTGGCCCTCAAGTATCATCCATTCAAATGGTTGCATCTGGTAGTGCACAATTCGGTTTAGCGCATGCCGATCAAATGGTAATTGCTCGTAATCAAGGCATCGAATTAGTAGCGGTTGCTGCTGCAATGCAAGGAAGTCCACAAGCTTGGATGTTTCATAAAGGCCAAGAAATTGATGAGTTTGAAGACTTAAATGGAAGAACCGTGTTTATTCAACCAGGTATTACATATTGGGATTACTTAAAAGGGGAATACGATCTTAGTGGTGCAAAGGAAGTAGCGTATACTGGTCAGCATGTGAATTTCATGGATGATGAAACATCTGTTACTCAAGCATTCGTGACTTCTGAGCCATATTTCATGGAGTTAGAAAATGTTGAAACAGAAACGATGTTAATTTCTGAATCAGGCTATGACCCTTATAATGTTGTTTTATATGTTACAAAGGAGTACTTAGAAGAAAATAAGGATCAAGTTCAAAAGTTTGTTACTGCTTTTGTTGAAGGCTGGAATTACTATAAAGAGTCTCCTGATGAAATCACAAAGGCTATTAATGAAGCAAATACTGATATTGCACTCGAAGCCCTTGAATTTGAGCAAACATCACAAGCTGAGTTTGTATATGGCGGAGATGCTGCCGAACATGGTGTCGGGTAGATGTCAGAAGAAAGATGGAGTACACTGATTGACCAACTATTTGAGTTAGGTTTGCTTGAGGAAAAATTTGATCCAGCTAGTATCTTTTCAACGGAATTTTTACCTAAAAATTAAGGCTCTTTTCTGAAAGAATGTTGCTTATCGAACAATTATACAGATTTAAAAGCCAATATTATACAATAAAGGTTTATGACGTCGGAAGAAAAGATGCCACCGCGCGTATTTCGTAGTGTTGTCTAAGACGGTTTAAGAGTAACATTGTATACGAAAATAGCCAAAATTAATAAAACAGGAATGTGCCTGGCATCTGTAATTGGTGCCTGGCACTTTGCCATTTTGGAGGGAAGAAAATGAAGGATCGTTTTAATGCATATATGGATATAGACGTAGCGATTGAACCTATAGAATCAGGAAAATTAGACGGATTAACATTTTCAGTAAAAGATGTATTTGCAATTGAAGGTCACCGTAATACAGCAGGTAATCCTGATTATTTAAGAACTCATCAGCCTTCAAATTTTACAGCTCCTGTGATTACTGCTTTGCTTAAAGATGGGGCAATTCTGAAAGGCACTACACATACCGATGAGCTTATGTATAGTTTGAATGGAGAAAATTTTCACTATGGTACACCAGTTAATCCTAAAGCACCTGATCATATTCCTGGTGGATCTTCAAGTGGATCCGCTGTAGCAGTTGCAGGAGAGTCCGTTGATTTTGCACTAGGAACAGATACAGGAGGGTCTGTCCGAGTTCCTTCTTCGTATTGTGGGATTTATGGTATCAGGCCAACACACGGTTTGGTGGATATCAAAGGAGTCATCCCTTTAGCCGATAGCTTTGATACAGTAGGTTGGATGGCAAGAAGTCCCGAAATTCTTCAAATGGTTGGAGAAGTCCTGATAGAAGAATCAAGTGAAGATACTAGTAAACCTTTCAAGCGTTTAATTTATCCTAATGATGCGTGGGAGTTAGTTCTTAATGACCAAATTGGTATATCGCTAGAAGCATTTTTACCTAACTTAAAGGCAGTTTGTTTGGAATTTGAGGAAATCAAACTGTCGAAGGAGGGACTTGGTGAATGGACAAATACCTTTCGGGTACTACAAGCCATGGAAATTTGGGAAGCCCATAAAGAATGGATAGAGAAGGAACATCCTACATTTGGTCCAGGGATTAAAGACCGGTTTGAATGGGCCAGTACGCTAAAAAAAGATGAACATAAGCATAAGTTTTATTTTCGGGAAAAAATAAGTGAATATATGGTACAGGTTTTAGGAGAGGACGGGATATTGGTCATTCCAACTGCACCTGGAATTGCGCCAATAAAGAATCTTCCATCCGACGAGCTTGAGGAATACCGCTCACGGGCGATGAAATTAACTTGTATTGCAGGATTAGCCGGTTTACCCCAAGTGACTTTGCCTGTAGGAGAGTATCATGGGAAGCCTGTTGGGCTATCTTTAATTGCAAATCGTAATAAGGATTTGCAGTTATTGCAATTTGTGAATGAGTTGAGTAAATAGGCATTTGAAATGAGAAAGGTGAACTCAGTAGGTGTAGAGTCCTTACTGAGTTCACCTTTTTTATTGGTTAGTGGCGTGAAACTGCCAGCATGTTCATAATGCACTTTTTCTAAAAAAGGGTGTCGCCCTCTCCAGGCAAAGCACCCTTGCATAATTAAACCCCTAGCCTTCAAGATAAACATTCAATGAAGCTTGTAGTGCTTTCCCGACATTGATATCTGCACCATGCCTAACAAGCACCCCTTCTAAAGCTCCTAATACAAAAAGAATATTCTCCTTCCGGCAGCTAAATCCCATTGATCCAATACGCCAAATCTTCCCGTGTAAAGGTCCGAATGAGCTTGCAATTTCAATCCCAAACTCATTTAGCAGCATGTGTCTTACCGACTCAGGATCTACACCCGAAGGAACAGAAACACATGTGACCATTGGTAGTTTGCATCCGCGATCTCCATAAAGCTCAAGTCCCATTGCTTCTATACCTGCAATAAGGGCTTTCTCATGATATGCATGGCGCGAAAAACGTTCTTCAAGGCCTTCCTCTAATACAAGGCGCAGCCCTTCCCGAAGTGCATAAAGCATAGAGGTTGCTTCTGTATGATGATTTAACCTTCTTGGACCCCAATAATCCTGAAGCATGCTTAAATCAAAATAATTGCTTTTGATAAATGGAGAACTCAACTGTTGCTCCTTCAAGCGATCTTCTTCAGTAGATATTCCCTTCTCAACTCTTTTTCGTGCATTAATTACTTTTTCCACTCGTTCATTAAAAGTAATCGGAGCCATCCCTGAAGGAACGGAAAGGCATTTTTGAGTTCCGGCTACAACCCCATCAATATACCATTCATCGACTTTTACAGCTACACCGCCAGTGGTTGCAACAGCGTCCACAATTAGTAAAATATCTAATTCTCGACAGGCTTTCCCAATTTGATCAAGTGGCTGGATACAGCCGGTTGATGTTTCTCCGTGGACTATAGCAGTTATTTTGGGTGAAACTTTTTTCATTTCCTCAATTATCACTTCTTGTTGAAAAACAGTCCCCCATTCACATTCCAGGGTATGAACGTCAGCGCCATATCTCTCACAAATTTCGGTAAGTAAATATCCAAATCGACCAAATATCGGGATAAATACTTTATCACCAGGCTCGATTACGCTACATAAAAGTGCTTCAATTCCTGAACGTGAGGTTCCATCTACAGGAAATGCCCAGCGATTTTTGGTTTGAAAAAGCTGCCGAAGCATATCCATAACCTCATTCATAATATTCGTAAATGCAGGATCAAACTGTCCAAGAATAGGAGTACTCATTGCTCTAAGTACTCGAGGATCAACCTCAACAGGACCTGGTGTCATAATCGTCCGAAGTGGCGTATTTAAATCTTTATATGTCATCTGGGTGACCCCCTTTTAATATGCTAAGGTATATAGTAAATCTGTTAAAACGCAAATCCCCTTTTCTAAATCCTCTTTTTTGGTTGATTCTTTCGGAGAATGACTGATTCCTTTTTCACTAGGTACGAATAATAGAGCTGTCGGGCAGTACGTTCCGAATACTTGAGCATCATGTCCTGCACCGCTTACTAATGGTAAATGTGATAACTCTCT
Organism: Litchfieldia alkalitelluris; assembly: GCF_002019645.1. GTDB lineage: Bacteria > Bacillota > Bacilli > Bacillales > Bacillaceae_L > Litchfieldia > Litchfieldia alkalitelluris. Next base: position 452,956 of record NZ_KV917374.1, read on the forward strand.
TTTTTCTGCTATTTGTTTAAGTTCATTTGTTAATAAGGTATCCATTTTGACGGGCTTGATATCTAACCATTGATCTACTTCAATCTCGAATATATTTTCTCGTGCATATGCATGAAAGTAAGATGATAGTTGATTGCAAAATGAATCTAGTATTTCTTCATCATAATGTCTTATATCTAGTGTGAATAGGGCCTCTCCAGCTATAACATTTGGAACGTTAGGCTTTAGTGTCATCTTGCCAACGGTTGCTACTAGTTGGTGATCTGTTTCGAATGCAAGATTCGTAATGTAGGAGATTAAATTAGATGCAGCCAACATGGCATCTTTTCGATAAATCATTGGTGTTGTTCCAGCATGATTACTTTCACCAATTATTCGAATATTAAAGCGCCTTTGTCCTACAATATGACTGACAATTCCCAGTGAAGTTTTCGTACGATCGAGGGTGACTCCTTGCTCTACATGTAATTCTATGAAACAGTCGATATCTGTCCGTTTTGGTGACTTATAATGTTCAGGGGGAAATCCGGCTTCCTTCATCGCTTCCAAAAAGCTGATTCCGTCTGTGTCTTTCATTTTAAAAACATGGTCAAGAGAATACTTGCCAGTGATATTCTTTGAACCCCAAAAGGTTAATGGAAAACGACTCCCCTCTTCCTCACTAAGGGAAACGACTTCAATTGGTTTCTGTGGTTGCCCATATTGCTCGATTAATTTCTTCACTGAAAGCAAACTTGCAATAATTCCATAAACACCATCATAAATCCCGCCATCAATCACCGAATCAATATGGGAGCCAGTGAGAATCGTTCTGCTGTGAGGCTCTGATCCTTCAATTCTTCCAAACAAATTTCCAACACTATCGAAATGGGTGCTAAAGCCCAACTCTTCCATTTTATTTTTTAATGCATGTTGGGCACTAACCCATGAAGGTGAATAAAGTAAACGATTAACACCACCGTTTTTAGACTGACCAAATGAAGACAGCCATTTAACCATTGCTTCTGCTTCATATTGAGGTTCAAATATATACTTTGAGTCTAATGCCACCAGCGATTCCTCCTGTCATGTCGTTCTTATAAAAATAAACTCACTTTTGCTAGTTGTTTTTCTAATCTTATCAATTGTACTTATGTACATCATTGGTAAAAGTGTAAGATATTTATTGTTTTTTTGTGCTATTTGACTAAAGAGTTAAAATATTATGATATTATATAGTTTAATTGCGCTTTTTTTCTGAATGATGTTGCGATTATATTTAATGTATAAAAGCATTATTTTGAGAAATGAGTTTGTTTTATAGAAAGAAAAGACGCCACTCTACTAGGTTTATAGTAGTTTTTAAAGCTGTCAAAGCTTTATGTAAGGAGGATCATTGATGAGAGTATCTGAAGTATTAAATATTCCCTCACTTGGGGGATGTCGTTTAATTGGTGGTCATACAGGGACAAACCGTGAAGTATTGCATGTTAACATGATGGATGCTCCTGATATTATTTCATTTCTAAAACCAAATGAACTCCTTGTTACGACTGCATATCACTTGAAAGACCAACCAGCCCTACTATTGGAGTTAATCACAGTAATGTCACAAAAAGGTTGTGCAGCACTTGGCATTAAAACGAAACGGTTTTTAAATGAAATTCCTAAAGAAGCAATTGCATTGGCTGATGAGTTAGCATTCCCTATTTTCGAGCTGCCAATTGAATCGTCTCTTGGAGATGTAGTTAATACAACTTTAAGTTATATTCTTGATAAAAGAACCAATGAATTGCAATATGCGATCGATACACACAAAAAGTTTACGAACCACATATTGAGTGGAAAAGGCATTTCCCAGTTATTGAAAAGCTTATCAGCGATGATCGGGTCACCAGTTATTTTATTAGATCCATACGCAAAACCGATTTACTTCTCCAAATCTGATGAAAAATACATTGAACCATTAAAGCGATTTAATTCTAATGATCACTACTTTTTCTTTCCTAACACCCCTTTTTTCATGTTTTCTATTTTAGAAAATAAAGAAACCTATTCATTCTTCTCTGTCTATACACACGATAAAAAAGCGGGCTACCTACTTATAGTTAATGAAATCTTACCGAATGATCATTCAACTATATTAACAATAGAGCAGGCAACCAATGTTCTTTCCTTCGAGCTAATGAAGGAAAATGCGCTTAATCAGCATTATAAAAGAGTAAAAAATGACTTTTTTTATCACTTTGTGGATGGAGAATATTCATCACAAGAAGAGATTATCAATCGAGCAAAAGAGTTCTTTTTACAAAATGACCAAAAATACCTTTGTTTAAACGGATTAATAGATGGAAATAAGGTGATTGGAAGCTACACTCAAAATCAGTTAAAAATTGATGCGATTTATGAATTTATTGAGGATGAACTTAAATTCTTTCCCTTTCGCTCACATATGTTTACTAAAAGTGATGTGTGTTCACTTCTCTTTGAATTAAATGACGTGGATCAAATGAACGCTGTCGTTTTACCAACAATAAAAGAAATTCAGGGAAAAATTAAAAACCAGTTTGGTAGAACGATATCTTTTGGCGTTAGTAATGTTTCAATGAATTTATTGAATGTAAAGAATGCATACAAAGAAGCAGAAGATTCGCTTGAGATTGGATTACAAACAGGAAAGCTAGCGTTTATCCAAAACTATCGTACAAAGGATATTATGGAATTGCTACGTAGTATAGCTTTACAAGATTTAAGAGATTTTTATCAAAATGCACTAGCTGGGCTATCAGCCCCAGAATTTGAAGAAGACCCTACTCTTACTCAAACGCTATTTGTGTTTTTAGAAACACACTGTCAAATTTCTGAGACAGCTAAACGATTATATGTTCATCGAAATACAGTCGTATATCGCCTAGAAAAATGCGAGGAGTTACTTGGTAGAAGTTTGACTGATTCTGAAACAACCCTACAGCTTCGTTTAGCATTCCAAATTAAAACAATCTTAGATTCATAGGTTTTAAACAAACATTAGCGTCGTATTCCCCTACAAAGTATATTGAGTTGGAGAGGTTCACTTTGTCATAAACGCTGTATGTTCCTATCGATTATTGTTCAATCTGCATAATGACAATTTACTGAATAATCTGTATCGTTTTAATTACTTCATTTTTTAAGAGAAGGAGAGACGCATATGATAAATCTAGGTAAATTAAATAATATGAGTGATACAGTATTTACAGAAACGCTCGGTGAGATTTATGAGCACTCTCCATGGGTGGCGAAAAAGGCAGCAGTATATAGACCCTTTTCATCAGTCGATGAATTACATAAAGCGATGATGGAGGTTGTTTTGAATGCACCAGTTGAAGATAAGCTTGAACTGATAAGGGCACATCCTAATCTAGGTGATAGAATTGAAATGAGCGATGACTCAAATAAGGAGCAGCAAGGAGCTGGACTTCAAAATTTAAGTCAAGAAGAATTCCATAGCTTTCAATCATTAAATAAAGAATATATGAAAAAGTTTGGATTTCCTTTTATTTTTGCTGTGAAAGGCAAGACCAAAGATGACGTTTATCAATCATTAATACGGAGAATTGAGAGCACGGAAACGCAGGAATTTTCGATTGCTCTTACTGAAATTGATAAAATTGCTGGATTTCGATTAAGAGATAAAATTATTGAAGAAGCAAACGTATAAAGATTGAAGGTGAAGTAATGTCAGGATTATCTACACATGTATTGGATTTAACTCACGGTAAACCAGCACAGAATGTACACTTAGATTTATATAAGAAAGATGAGTCTTCAAATCTTATATATTTGAAATCAAGCCTAACCAATAAGGATGGTAGGTTGGATTCCCCCTTTTTGTCAGGTGAAGAGTTGTTGCTAGGTGAATATGAAATTGTGTTTCATATAGGCGACTACTTCCGAACAAAGCAGCTTGAGATCAGTGAACCGCACTTTCTAGAAAAAGTGCCAGTTAGATTTTGTATTACAGAAATAAACGGTCATTATCATGTCCCCTTACTTGTATCTCCCTGGGGATATCAAGTGTATCGAGGCAGCTGATTTCATGATGTGAATAGGAATAGAGACATTGGGGGAGGATCTCTATTCGCTTCGTTTTAGTGCCCTCCTTCCCCTTTCCTTGTAGTAGAATAACTCAACTTAGGAGCGGGATTCAGACAGCTTTTGGCATAGTGGAGTTCAAGTTGTCCGAAGAGAGCTTGAGTTCAGACAGTTTTTAGTTTAGTGCAGCTCAAGTTGTCCGAAGAGAGTGTGACTTCAGACAGCTTTAGCTTAGTTCCAACCCAACCTGTCCGAATGGAGCAAAACTTCAGGACTAGCTTTTGACGAAGTGAACCTCGCAGTCCAAAGAAACTGATTAATGCCATCCATAAACTTATGGCTGTCTACAGCAAATCATGTGGTTACCTTCCTCAAAACGCATGAGCTCCTATTCGAAAAACAAATTTCCTTAACATTAATCCATTATAAAATCCATAAAATTGAATAAAATGTAAGATTGCCAGATTAAATAAATAGGTTTACGATAGAAACTATAAATTTTAGTATGACTAAAACCTTGTAGTAAAAGAAAGAGGCATAAGCATGAGAACCTATCTCATATTGAGTATGTGTATTTTATATTTATTTCATTATTTTGTGGAGATTAATTGGTTGCAGTATATCGTGGTTTTATTAGCGTTAGCTGCATTTATAGCAAGCTCCTCAAATGCTGACCCCCTCCCTAGGTGGTTAGGCTTTTTTATGATGGCTGTGGGAGTTATGCTAGAAATATCTAAAGGAACAGGAGTAGAAGGGATCAGCAATGGTATCTTTACGATTCTGCCTCTCCTATGTTTGATAACTCTAGCCCCGTTGTTATCAATTCCGCTTCGACTTGGTGGTTATTTTGAAGCAATTTCAGCTTTATTACGCAATTTATTACATCAACCTAGAAGGCTTTATGCTGGAATTACAACGACGTTGTTCTTGCTAAGTCCGGTTTTAAGCTTAGGGTCTGTAAGAATTATTAATGACTTTCTTAAAGATTTAAAGCTTCCTTCGGCTGTCTCAGCTAAGAGTTATTTAGTGGGGTTTTCGACTTCGGTGTTGTGGTCTCCCTATTTTGCATCTGTTTCTCTAGTACTCTATTATTTAAATATTCCTTTTAAGGAATATATCTTATATGGGATTGCTTTATCTCTTATCTCTCTAATTATAGGAAATGTTTTATTTGTCGTTTGGGAGCGAAAAAATCCAATTTTAGAACAATCTCACCAAGTACAACAACTTCAAAAGAAATATCGAAATCAATTAATAATACTTTCATTGTTTATCGTTCTCTTAATGTCTACATGCTTAATCATTGAAAGTATTACTCACTGGTCGATGGTTGTCATTGTTTGTTTAATTTCAATTTTCATCCCTCTACTATCGGCTGTTACGAAACATGCGCGAAGGAAATTAAAGCCCTTTTTCATTGACTATCGTGATCGTACAGTACCAATGATGAATAATGAAATGATGTTATTTATGAGTGCCGGATTATTAGGATTTGCCCTTCAAGGGACCAATCTAGCAAATGGGGTGAATGCCTACTTAGTTGATCTTGCGGGTCATTCATTTATTTTGTTTGCGTTAGCGATTCTTGCCGGCGGTTTGGTTGTTACTTATGTGGGGATTCACCAAATCGCGGTTGTAGGTGCTTTAGCGATGCAATTAAATGCGCAGGAATTAGGAATTAGTAATATTGCATTGGCAATGCTATTACTTCTAACATGGTCCATTTCAAGTGCATTAAGTCCATTCTCTGGATTGAATTTAATGGTTAGTCGCTTTGCGGGCATTTCAGGTGTGCAGGTAGGTTTAAGAGCAAACGGTGTACACCTTACAATCTTAGCAACCATTGGGATATTGTTTATTTCGTTTATAAACTAATACCGGTAGGAAGGATTTGAGGTATGTCTATTCTAAAAGGTATCATTTCTACTGCTTTTCTTGAAATACATGCCGAAATTAAGGTCTTACTGGGAATAAAAAGGTAAACTCGTCATAACTATTGGCGAGTTCCTTTTTTATGAATAAATACATCATAGTAGTGCCCAAAGCAAGTATCTTCCTTGTGTTTTGGGTGTAATAGATGATTGTTTTTAATCAAGTAACCAGCAAAAGTTAATAAGCGGAGAATTTCCTGTTAAATGAAAAATGGAGCTAGTTTCGGGGCGTATAAGGGGAAATTTTCCGGTTAGGCAAAGAAAAACCTCTCATTTTCGAATTTTTTAAGCTAATAGGCGGAATTTCTCCGCCTATAGGGGTTTATTTTTAATAGTAACAACAAATTAAGCGGAATTCTTCCGTCTATTAGCAGCCAGACTCTTAGCCTGATCCCCCTACCGATCATTTCGGCCCTCTCCACCAAAATAAGATTTCAATTGCCATTCAAGACCACGTAGATAACTTTTTGTATGTTACTTCTTTTCCGCAATGATAAAGAGGTAATCACCTAAATAGCTACTATACTTAGAAATAACCTTTTCAACCTGATTCGTATCTATATCGTGTTTAAGTTTTTTGCACCCATCTTCCACATCTTCCTCAGATGATAAATTTGCAAAGGTTGATATGCCTGCCCGTACTTGTGGATCTAAATAAAGCTCAGGTTTGAATTTTCCGCTATACAGGAAAAAATCCTCAAGGTCAGGCTGTACCAAGAATGTCTCAGTTCCGACTATGCTAAATCCAGAATCACCAAGCGCTTTAGTTACTTCTGCTAATGTAGGCATTTGTTTAGCAGAAGCTTCAATTGCTTTTGGGAAATATTCTTTAAGCCAATAAAGATTTATTTGTTCTGGAGTGGATGTAAAGATGACAAATCTGCTACCGAAATCTAGACACCGGTAGATTTCTTGAAAAGATTTTAAAAGACTTTCAAAATGATGGATGGCTAAAATACATGCTATACCATTAAAATAATTATTCTCAAAAGGCAACTTCTCAATATTCGCTACTTCCCAATTAATGACCGATGACTTTTCATGTGCTTGTGAAATCATTTTGCTAGAAATATCGACTCCTACCATTTCTAATCCTGATTGAGCTAATGCGACTGTATAATTTCCTGTTCCACAAGCAGCGTCTAGTACTTTACTGCCGTTTGGTATATCCAAATGATTCCGTATGAGACGAGCTATTTCGGGGTCTGCTCTTCTAGTAATATCGTAAGAGTCACCAATTCGATTATAAAGAGTTTCCATCTATATCTCCCCTTTTACCTTATATAAGTTAAAAATCTATGGCTTAACGTAAAATAATTATTCTCAACTTCTTCCCATTCAAAATAAGTCCCGACTTCTTCACTAATCTCTATTAACTCGTTTTGAAAGTAAACAATTTGTGCATCCATATGCTCAAGCATTCCATAAAGCTTATCTTCAGCATTAGAATCTCCATGAAGAACCCTTACTTCTATGTTTTACTCTCATTTTATATGATGTGTATCAATTAAAAATAGCAACGTTAATAAAAAAATAATTTTTATAAGATATAATTCTTTTCAACGCTGAAACTATAATGTACAATGGTTATACAAATGTTATACAACAATACTCAAAGGATGATACATATGTATAAACTAGAAGTGATTGATCAAAATTTAAGAATCTTTGGTTTGGCGTGGCTGGGAAAGGTTTCACCGGAAGAAGTCCAAGAAGTAAATGACAAGCTTGCTAGCTATTTAACAGAATTAAATATAGACGAATTCGATTTATTAGTGGATATGAGTGAGATTACGGTATTGCTTCCGGCAACACAAAAGGAGATCGTCAAGCACCAGGAGTGGTTACTTCAAAATGGTATGCAAAGAGCTGCTGTGGTCGTAAATAGTTCTATTGCAAAACTACAGCTGAAGAGAACAGCCAGGGAATCAAATCATGCAAAAGAATTTCACTTTGATACAGTAAAACAAGCACTAGGGTTTTTAAAAGAAGTACAGACTTTAAAAATCTAACATGTAGCCATTTCAACTGGTTTTACTCAATTTATATAACACACTTTATAGCTAGAAGATAGAAATGAAAACGTTTGATTTAATTGCTTTAGCATTAATTATTATGGATGGATTAAACTGGCACTGGTTGAATTAGTTCAATGTGATTTAGTTGGTTGAATGAATAGCATCTTATCAATAGCTGTGTATATCTTGGTTGGTAAGCTGCTCTTTATTAACTACCCGTATCAAAAAACTAAAATAAGTATTTTCTGTTCCAAAGTCTTGTTTGGGACAGATTTCTTCATTTATTGACAAAAAATTTAGACATATTAAAAATTCTTATCTTAATATTGTTTATAGTGAAAATTACTCCCTCATTTAAAGGCTATTTTATTGCAGACAACCATAATTTTTTAGAAACATTGGCATTTTATTTTTTTTACGTTAATATGATTTTATCAAGTGATAAGTTAAATGAAGCGAGTGAAAGGAAAGATTATGGTTATAAAAGGAAATTCAAACGATAAAACAAATCAGGAAACGAAACAAATTATTATTAGTGCAGCTCAACGTTTATTTATGACATATGGGTATAGATCAGTATCTACGAGACAAATTGCAGACTCCTGTGGATTAACTCAACCTGCTTTATATCACCATTTTCGAAATAAACAAATGATCTATATCGAGGTTGTTAGATCTATGATGGAGAGAACAGAAACAGCTTTATTACGAGTATACAAGAGGTATACAACACTGTTTGAACGATTGGAGCAGGTTACCTATTATATGCTCATGAATCATCATGAGGATTTAACTCAAATGTTCCATGATTTACAGCATGAAATGGATATGGAGACACAGATTCTTATAAGGAAATGGTGGATTAAAAGCTATTTAGATCCAGTTGTTATGATGATCGAAGATGGCAAAAAAGAGGGTTCATTAAAAGAACTTGAGCAGCTTGGCACAAATGAGACCGAAATTGCATATTTTCTTTTAGATATGATCAAGTCATCGTTTCAACTTTCGGTGGAAAAATATAATAATCCTTTAGAAAAACAGAAAGAAGCACAGCGAAAAGCCACATTAGTTACAAATATTTTTATTGGAGGTCTGGGTGAACAATAATAATTTGTTGTTCACGACTTTCATTTAGGAAGTTCAAAAGATTTCTCAAAGTCTTTTTTGTTTTTTTGACTATACCTTATCAGTTGATAAGTTTTATGAGGGAGTGGGGATAATCATGAAAGAAAAATGGAGAAATGTTATAGTACCTTCCTTAAAAAAAGGAAAATGGTTAACAGTTGTAGTTTGGATAGTAGCTGTGGGGTTACTGTCTGCTATTTTTCCCTCAGCAGATTCAGAAAAGAATGAAAAGGCTGAGGTGTTTTTAAAAGAAACGGAATCAATGAAGGCTGAGAAGTTACTAGAAGAAGAATTCCGAATGAGAATGGCCTACCAGCATTGCTTACTTGGCACAGGTCAGAGGGTTTAGAGGTTGAAGATCTACAAGGGATCCAACAACTTGCTAAACAATTAAACGAAGATCCAATTGAACAAGGAATGGTGCCACCAATTCACTTAATGCCAACGGAAGTAATAATGCAACAGGTTTCACAAGACGGTACCACCTTCGTCCTCCCTGTTCTATTCGCTGAAAACATAGAGACGAGTGAGATCAGCGACGGACTTGTTCAAATAGAACAAGTAGCAACGGATATATTCTCTAAAAATCCGTTTGATGTTAGTGTTGAAAGTAATCAACTACTTGTTAGAGCAACAGGACCTGCTGGGGTTTCAGTTGACGCAACGGAATTATTCAGCCAAGGAGATCTTTCTCTTCTTATCGGGACGGTAATCATTGTGTTAGTCATCTTGTTAATCATTTATCGATCCCCTATATTAGCATTAATTCCACTAGTAAGCGTTGGGGTTGCTTATTCAGTGATAAGTCCAATATTAGGAGCAATGTCCAATGTAGGATGGATTGAATATGATTCCCAAGCAATCGCAATAATGACTGTATTATTGTTTGGTGCTGGGACTGATTACTGTTTATTTCTTATCTCAAATTATCGAAAACTGTTAAAAGTTGAAGCAAATAAATATATTGCACTTAAAGAAGCTTTTGCATCTTCTTGGGGAGCAATTAGTATGAGTGGGCTTACTGTAGTAGCGGCGCTTATTGTTTTGTTGGTAGCAGATTATGGAGCCATTCATAGATTCGCCATTCCTTTTAGTGTAGCGATTTTAATTATGATGATTGCAAGCTTAACTCTTGTTCCAGCGATATTATTGATTCTTGGAAGAGTATCATTTTTCCCGTTTATTCCTAGAACACCAGAGATGCTTAGAGAAAAGGCGAATATGAGTGGAAAAGAGTTCAAGGTGAAAAGTCCTGAGCCGAAGATTGGGTCAACAATCGGGCGGTTAGTAACAACTCATCCTTGGAAGGTTACCATTATAACGACCGCTGTTTTAGTGATATTCTCTTTCTATTCAACAAAGGTAGAACTGACTTATGACACACTATCATCATTCCCTGAGGATATGCCATCTCGGGAAGGCTTTACTTTACTTACGAATCACTTTAATTCAGGTGAATTAGCACCAGTTAGTGTTATTGTAGAATCAGATCAGGAAGGTGCAGTTCGCCGGGTGCTTGAGCAGCTTTCTTATATATCTCAGGTATCTGATGAAGTAATTAGAGGAGAGAATAATAGTCAACTATTAAAATATGAAGTAGAACTCAATGTCAACCCATATTCAAATGAAGCCATGAGCTATATTCCGCAAATTAAGCAAATATTGATAGAGCACCTAAAGAGCTTAGGTGTTTCGGAGCCAGAAGAGAAGGTCTGGATTGGCGGCCAAACAGCAGAGCAATATGATACAAGTATGGTTACCAAGCAAGATGAAAAACTAGTTGTGCCAATTGTTATCATTCTAATTTTCTTGTTACTGCTTGTGTATTTAAGATCGATTGTTGCAACTGTATACTTAGTTGCGACCGTCATTTTATCGTATTTTGGTGCTTTGGGATTAGGATGGATTATTCTGCACTACGGTTTTGGTGTTGAAGCGATACAAGGTTTTATTCCGCTATATGCATTTGTATTTATTGTTGCTCTTGGAGAAGATTATAATATTTTTATGATCTCAAGTATTTGGAAGAAAAGTAAGAAGAAGCCTTTGCTTCAAGCAATCAAAGAAGGTGTTGCAGAGACGGGTGGAGTCATTACGTCAGCAGGTCTGATTTTAGCAGGAACGTTTGCGGTTTTAACCACCCTGCCGATCCAAATTCTTGTTCACTTCGGTACAATCACAGCAATCGGAGTGCTATTAGATACGTTCATTGTTCGCCCCTTTTTAGTACCTGCAATTACGGTGTTATTAGGAAAATGGGCATTCTGGCCGTCTAAAAAGCAGATGAAGTCAGTTGAAGTCAATTCAAGTAAACAAGCAAATGCTAGTCAATAAGGTATAAAAAAGAGGTTATCAATGTGATAACCTCTAGTTTTATATCTAAGGATTAGTAGACCACATTCCAGCTGATTTGATAAAAATTCGCGGATGTAACTTTAATTGCGAAACGATGATTTCAGCTAAATCTTCAGGCTGCATCACCTTTTCAGGGTTGCCATCTGTTAAATTTTCTTTATACGCTAACTCTGTGGCAACAGTACTTGGTGTTAATGCTGTAACACGGATATTATGCTTTCTTACCTCTAGTGCTAGAGATTCAGTTAGCCCAAGTAACCCGAATTTTGAAGCACTATATGCACTTGTTACAGGTGCTCCCTTTTGTCCAGCGGTTGATGAGATATTGATAATGTCTCCACCATTTTTTTCGATTAACTGAGGAAGTACGGCACGTGTTACATAGTAAACGCCCATTAAGTTCACATCAATAATCTTCTTCCATTCTTGTGGATCAAGCTCAAGGAATTTGCCGAATTTCCCGATTCCTGCATTATTTATTAAAATGTCAAAAGTGCCTAAGCTATTTGTTAGTTGACTTACTGCAGCATCAACTTCTTCCATTGAAGAAACATCAGCGGTAGCAAAGGCAACCTTTACACCCAAGTCTTCAATCTCTTTTGAAACGGAAACCAAATCAGCTTCAGTTCTTGCTAAAAGTCCAATATTCACACCTTCTTTAGCTAGTGCAATTGCAGTAGCACGTCCGATACCTTTTCCAGCTCCGGTAATCAGTGCTGTTTTTCTTTGTATTGATTGTGGCATATATACAAACTCCTTTCGTTATGTAACATAGGATTGAACTTGTCTAGTATTAATCCAATGAGTCGGATTATACTGTAAAAAGTTCTAGGTATAAAATAATTTGCTCAGTAGTCTTATTCGCCTTCTTCTTCAAACAACTTCGTAATTTCAATAATCACTTCAGTGGCCTTAACCATATTATCCACCGAAATATATTCAAATTTCCCATGAAAGTTTTCTCCGCCCGTAAAAAGGTTTGGTGTCGGAAGTCCCATGTATGAAAGCTGTGACCCGTCTGTGCCTCCGCGAACTGGTCTGATCATTGGTTCAATCTCTAAGTTTTTCATTGCTTTATAAGCGATATCTACAATTTCCTTTACAGGTTCAATCTTTTCTTTCATATTATAATATTGATCATTTAAATCAAGTAAAATGGTTTCTGAACCATAGATTTCTTGTAAGTCTTTGACAATTTGTTGAAGTTTCTCTTTTTTACGAGTAAATTCCTCTTTATTAAATTCTCGAATAATATAGCTTAATGACGTTTTCTCAACATCACCTTCAAATGAGCTTAAATGGTAAAACCCTCCGTATTCTTCCGTATACTCCGGTGCTTCCTCTTTCGGAAGTCTTCCGTGCAATTCCATCGCAATTTTCATGGAGTTTACCATTTTCCCTTTGGCTGTACCAGGATGTACATTGGTTCCCTTTATTATTATTTTTGCAGATGCTGCATTAAAGCTTTCATATTGAAGCTCCCCTAAAGGTCCGCCGTCAACTGTATATGCATATTTGGCATCAAATGCCTTCACGTCAAATTTATGCGGTCCTCTACCGATTTCTTCATCTGGGGTAAAGGCAACACGAATCTTACCATGCTTGATCTCAGGATGCTGAACCAAGTAAGCCATAGCTGTCATAATTTCAGTAATCCCAGCTTTATTATCTGCACCAAGCAGTGTGGTGCCATCTGTTGTAATTAATGTATGGCCTTTATAGGTTGTTACTTCTGGAAAGTCATCTGGGGACAAAATAACATTTAAAGATTCATTTAAGACAATCTTTTTGCCATCATAGCTTTCGATGATTTGTGGATTGACATTTTTACCTGTAAAATCAGTTGCCGTATCAAGATGTGCTAAAAATCCAATTGTTGGAACGTCTTTGTCTGTGTTAGAAGGAAGTGTGGCCATTACATATCCGTTGTCATCAATTGTTACGTCTTCCATGCCGATATGTTTTAACTCATCAACCAGTATATGGGCAAGTGTGATTTGTCCAGGTGTAGACGGGCATGTTTCACTATATTCGTTCGATTGTGTATCTACCTTAACATATCTAGTCAATCGTTCAATGAGTTCTTGTTTCATTTTAATCAGCTCCTTTTATTTCATCTTAGTTCAACAGTTAAAAAGAATCAAAAATCTACTATTAGAAATTTAGATAAGTGTAAGATTATTTTATGAATAAAAGGTCAAAATAACTTCATATCAAGACTTTTAGGAGGATCGTATGGATAAGAGTAAAATACTGCTCACTGCTACTGAGATGGGTTTTTTGTGGTCTAGTTATCAATTTGAAAGCATGAATGTTACATTACTAACATACTTTCAATCAATTGTAGAAGATCCGGAAATAAAGCGATTGGTCGATTATACATTTGAATTATGTAACAAGCATGAAAGTACTCTTGAACAGCTATTTGCTGATAATGAATTTGCTAAGCCAATGGGATTTTCAAAAGATGATGTAAATCTTCATGCAAAGAAACTCTATACCGATGAATTCATCCTAATGTTCACCTGGTTTATTGGGAAGGGTAATTTAAACTTTAGTGCGATGGCTTTGAATAGTGTCGCAAGAGAAGATGTTTCAAAGTATTATGAAGAGTGTATTTCAGATGGAACACAAGTTGTAAGTAAAACAAGAACTTTATTATTAGAAAAAGGGTTGTGGGTAAGAGCACCTTACATTCCTGTACCAACTGAGAAGGAAATCGTACATAAGCAAAGCTTTTTAAATGGGTGGTTCGGGGAGAAAAGGCCATTATTAGGTGTTGAGATTGCTAATTTATTTTATAATATTATTACAAATACAATTGGTATAAGTTTAACCTCTAGTTTTATTCAAGTAACAAAATCAGATGAAATAAAACAGTATTTCCAACGAGGGAAGGATATTAGTGAAAAGCATGTTAAAGTTTTATCAGATGTTCTGAGGTCGGAAAATTTGCCAGGTCCTTCTTTTTGGAATTTTGGTGTAACTGATTCTAAAGAGGCACCTTTTTCGGAAGAATTCATGCTGAATTTAATCACTCTATTGAATTCTCAGGGAATTAGCAATTATGGTGTGTCATTATCAACGACCATGCGAAAAGATATTGGTGCTCATTTTATAAGATTAACGGATGAGGTTTTATTATATTCGGAGGATGGTGCCAACCTACTGATAGAAAAAGGTTGGATGGAGCAACCTCCTAAAGCCCCAAAAAGGGAATGAGATAAGTAAGAAGCCAGGTTACTTTAAAGATAATAATCTGGCTTCTTAATGATTTTAAAATTGAGTTTAATATCTCCACCGGTAATGCCCAGCGATGGGTGTTTGAAATGATGTTAGTTTGACTTCTGCAGCAAATGGAGGATTATTATGAATAAAATAGGGTGTTCCATCTTTCGCACGTTTATCAGATACAATTCCGACATGATGATATCCGTCTAAGAACACAACAATGTCCCCAGGTTGCCACTTTTGTAAATTTTCTATATCATACGGAATTAGTTCTGTTGTTAGTGACTCCGTAAACCTTTCGAAATAGACATATTGGTTGGGGACCCTCCGAAAATCAATGTTAACATCTGGATTTCCAGCAACTCTTGGATATAGCTCGGTATTAGTTAGAATATCTTCATCCATGAGGTCTTTTAAATAAATTTCAGCACCCATTAGTCCCCTCCAAATCACATCTGTGCAAACACCCTCATCTTTAGGTGGATACCCCCCAGCATAATAAGCACTTTTATAAGTAGTTCGTTGTTCCACTTCTTTTCTAGCTGCGTGAACAATATCAAGTGGGTCTGGTATGCCATTACCATTAGAATCAACCTTAGAATATTGTTCTTCTATTGTAATGCTTTTAACAAATGGGTTACTTAAATGAATGCCAGCTGAATCTAACAGAATCCCATCTCGAAAGAAGATAATAAAAGAAAGTAGGATAATAGAAAATATTGTAATGAATATTAATATAAATTTTTTAACTTTGGATTTCATCAGAAACACCTCGCATTTCCCATAATTTTCTAATATAAGTTAATGATAAGTGAAATAGACGAATGAAACAATGAAAAAGCTAATTTACTTAGATTTAAGAATTCGACAAATTAAAGAAATAAAAAGGATTCAATTCAATTTAGTAAAAACTATGATACAATGGTAGGAAACTACATAACCTGCAAAACACTAGGGGTGCTTTTATAGCTGAGAGAGACAATTTTGTCTTAACCCTTCGAACCTGTTCTAGTTAGTACTAGCGAAGGGAAGTGATTTGGTGCGAAATAACTGCAACCAAACACTTTCGTTTTAGGAAGTGTTTTTATTTTTTTCCTACTTAATAGATAGTTTTAATTCGGCTTTAGCTTTCACTTATGGTCATGAAGCTCCCAACGAGATCGTGGATTAGTGAGCTTTCTAAGGCAGGGGTATTAAGAAGTCTAAATAAAGAGACCCGGTTTCAGGTTCAGATAGGTTGAGAAGTCAACCGGAAAAAATTGTCCGAATGTAGTCCGAATTCAGACAGGCTGTGGAGCCAAGTGGCAAAAGCTGTCTGAACCCAAGCGAAGTTCAGAAGCGAAATGAATGATGACTACAATCAACTCTTTATTTACTAAACTATATAACTAAGAGAAAGAGGTACTTCAATGTCAAAAACATATCGACTTATTTTAATGGCATTATTTGCAGCCATTGGTACATTTGGCTCATCATTATTATGGTTTCCAGCAGGAATTGCAAAGGCATATCCCGTACAGCATGCTGTAAATGTAATGGCCGGAGTGTTACTTGGACCCATACCTGCAGTGATTATTGCATTTGTAACAGGTGTGTTAAGAAACTTATTAGGAACAGGCTCACTTTTAGCCTTCCCGGGTGGAATGATCGGAGCTCTCCTTGCGGGCTTACTATATCAAAAAATGAAGAAAAATTGGACCGCAGCTGCAGGAGAAATGGTGGGGTCAGGCCTTATAGCTCCACTAATTGCTGTCCCTTATGCAAAAATACTAATGGGAACAAGCGTCGCAAGCTTTTTCTTCATCCCTCCATTCATTGTAAGTAGCGTAACCGGTGCGTTAATAGGACTATTTCTTGTGATTCGGATTAAGAAAGCAAATGTGCTGAAGTTATAAACGTTTACATCCTAGAAAGTGTTGGACATAAAGGTTCAACACTTTTTATTTATAGTGGGTAATGTTCAATCATATTTACATTGACTTATACGAAAGACCTTAGAGGTCGGTACCATAGGTTGGAAACAGGAACTGGCCTGATTTTTTTCAAAACCCGCCGTATTCGGTCTCCAACTCGCCGTAATTCCGACTATTCTCGCCGGATTATGGGTCCTGATCTCCCTGGATTCAGGCACCTGGCCTGATTTTCTTCAAACCCCGCCGTATTCGGTCTCCAACCCGCCGTAATTCCGACTTTTCTCGCCGGATTATTGATCCTGATCTCTCTGGATTCAGGCACCTCGCCTGATTTTCTTCAAACCCCGCCGTATTCAATCTCCAACCCGCCGTAATTCCGACTTTTCTCGCCGGATTATGGGTCCTGATCTCCCTGGATTCAGGCACCTGGCCTGATTTTCTTCAAACCCCGCCGTATTCAATCTCCAACCCGCCGTAATTCCGACTTTTCTCGCCGGATTATTGATCCTGATCTCCCTGGATTCAGGCACTGGCTAGTTTTGAAACCCTAGGATAGCGAGCCAATTATACCGTATAGGATTGTGAGATTAAGTATTTCAAAGTAGACATCCGCGCTAATATAAAATTCGCACCATGTAGAATGAAAATGTTCTCACTTAGTGTGGATCGTAGCGAATGCCGCTCACTATTGCTAGTATTTTTCAGAGTAGAAGCAATAATCAAAAAATAACCTTGGAACCAAATGCAAACTAGAGTATAATGAAACAATTATAAAAAAATAGAAGAGGTTAAAAAAATGAATACCTTCAAAAAACAATTACAAGCATTTCAAGAAAAACAAAAAGATAGAGGTCGCTTGCTTATTAGTTGTCCTGATAAACCTGGGATAGTAGCAGCAGTTTCAGAATTTTTATATAAGCAAGGTGCCAACATCAATGAGTCAAATCAGTATACTACTGATCCAAAGGAAGGCACGTTCTTCATGAGGGTTGAATTTGAATGTGAAAGCCTAACTCAAAGAAAACAAGAAATTGAAAAAAAGTTTGAGGAAATCTCAACGAAATTCGAAATGGAATGGACTCTTACGATATTATCAGATTTAAAGAAAACAGCCATCTTTGTATCAAAGGAGCTTCATTGTTTACGTGAGCTTTTGTGGGAATGGCAAAGTGGGGACTTAACAACCGACATTTCATTAGTCATAAGTAACCATGAAGATTCACGTGAGGTTGTAGAATCTCTAGGAATTCCTTTTTATTTTATTCCTGCGAGTAAGGAAACAAGAGAAGCGGTTGAGAAACAACAACTGGAGCTTTTAAAGAAGTATAACGTCGATCTGATTATTTTAGCACGTTATATGCAAATATTAACTCCAACCTTTGTTGCTGCACATCCAAATCAGATAATCAATATACACCACTCTTTCTTGCCTGCATTTATAGGTGCAAGACCTTATGAAAGAGCATATCAGCGCGGTGTAAAACTAATTGGCGCTACCTCTCATTATGTCACGAACGACCTAGATGAAGGTCCAATCATAGAACAAGATATAATGCGTGTTGATCACCGTTCTAATGTTGAAAATTTAAAAAAAATAGGACAGTCAATTGAGAGAAGTGTTCTAGCTCGCGCAGTAAAATGGCATATTGAAGACCGCGTCATTGTTCACCAAAACAAAACAATTGTATTTTAATGCTATCTTAGAAGTTACCCTGACTAAAGTTTGGGTAACTTTTTTCTATGAATAAAAACAATACTATCGATGCATAAAAATAAATCTACAGTTGCCGTGGAGTATAAAGGAATATCAAATTTTGATAAAGTACTACAGTTTCTAAAAACCTTCTGATTAAAGGGCTTTCATAAAAATATTTTAATAAATATATTGACAATAGTAGTGACGGATAATAAAATAACACCTATGAATATTAATGCATATAAATGAATTAATTTGCAGATAGGGTGAATGACTTTGCATGTGAGTGTCGGTCCTGGTCAATATATCAGAAAACCTTTCTTATTAGAAGAAATAGGTTCATATATAAAGAGTTTTGGTGAAAAAGTATTAGCGATTGGTGGAGAAACCGCGTTATCAGTTTCGATTGAACAAATGATTACGGGGCTAACGATTGAGAATCTTGAGCTACTTGATTCAGTTGCATATGGAGGCAATTGCTCTTGGTCCAATATTCAAAAATTAATTGAAAAAATTGAAGAGTTAAAACCGGACGTATTACTTGCAGTTGGTGGTGGTACGGCGATAGATACAGTCAAGGCTGTAGGGTATGCAACTAATCTTCCGATTATCGCGATTCCGACCATTGCGGCAACATGTGCTGCAACTACTTCTATTTCAATTTTATATGATGATGAAGGAACATTTATTGAGATTAGTAGAAAATCAAAGGCTCCCAATTTGGTGTTGGTTGACACAGCCATTATTAAAAATGCACCATACCGTTTTTTAGCCGCAGGGATTGGCGATACGTTGGCAAAATGGTTTGAATCAAAAGCTTCCATTCAAAAAGCAGTGCCAAACGCGCTGAATCGTACGGCTGTAAAAATTGCTGAAGAGCTCTATCAGATGTTGCTAGAACAAGGTCCATCAGCATTGGAGGCTCTTAAAAAGGGTAAAGATGACCCGGCGATTGATGATGTGATTGATAGCATTATTTTAGTGAGTGGCAGTGTAAGTGGATATGGAGGAGATGATTGCCGTACAGCAGCAGCTCATGCCATATACTCAGGATTAACAATCTTCCCGGAAATACATGAAACCTATCATGGAGAAATTGTTGCCTTCGGAATACTAGCTCAGCTTGTTCTTGAAGGGAAGACAGAGGAAGAAATTCTTAATCTGGTTTCCTTTTATGAAAAAGTCGATCTTCCTAGCTCTTTAGCAGCAATGAACTTACATGAGCTTTCAGATCAACAGTGGAAAGAGTTGGGGGAAGTAACTGTAACCATTGAAGATATGGACAATATGCCTTTTGAAGTTACACCTAAGATGGTTATTGAAGCAGTAAAAACTGCAGATATGATTGGTAGGAAGGCGGTTAAACAATGAAACTAAATCAAATGGTTCGGAATGTATATCCGAAACTTATGCCATATAAATGTCAACTAGCGGATTTACCTGTTGCTGAAATAGAAAGGCAGTTAGGTATTTCACCTATTTATAAACTATCTTTTAACGAAAATCCAGTAGGTCCATCGCTAAAGGCGAAAGAGGCAATGATGAAAGAGCTTGAAGTTCTTAATTTGTATCCAAGCTCAACTGGAGATGAATTGCAGGAGAAGTTAGCAGAACGAGAAGCTGTGGAAAAAGAGAATATTATTCTATCAAATGGTGCAGATGAAATGATTATCTTGATCGCACAAACATTTTTGAATCCTGGTGATGAAGTTGTTTTACCAGAAGTCACATTTGTTCAATATCTGGCATCAACTCATCAAATGGATGCTGTCCCAGTATTTGCTCCAATGAGAGAGGATTTAGGAATTGACTTAGATGCAATTTTACAGAAAATCACAGAGAAAACCAAATTGGTTTTCCTATGCAATCCTAATAATCCAACTGGAAAGGCCATTCCATTAGGTGAAATCTCTGCCTTCTTAGATCAAGTACCAGAGCATGTCCTTGTGGTCATTGATGAAGCTTATCATGAATATGGAGTGCCAGGAGAATATGATAGTTCGGTTAGTTTAGTGAAGGAAAATAAACCGGTCTTTGTTGTTCGTACTTTTTCCAAGGTTTATTCATTAGCTGCGGCAAGAGTAGGATATGGTATTGGGAGTGTGGAAGTGGTTGATGCAATCCATCATGTTCGTCCACCTTTTAATGTGAATAGTATTGCACAAGCAGGAGCACTTGCTAGCTTAGAAGATGAAGAGTACTTAATCCAAACTTTATCTCTCAATCAAAAAGGGAAAGAACAGTTGTATACAGCTTTTGCTGAATTAGGATTATCTTTTATAAAAAGTAATGGGAACTTTGTTTATGTTGATACAGGCAAGAGCAGTAAGGAAGTGTTTGACTCTCTTGCAAAAAAAGGGATAATTGTCCGCGACCTGTCTGGTTATGGGTTAACCACTTCCCTTCGAATATCAGTAGGGAATGAAAAAGCCAATGAAGCCTTAATTGAGGCACTTAAAAGTATGATAAAACGTGTACAAATAACAGGAGGAATATAATATGAAAAAACTACTTACGATTTTATTAGCAGCCATCTTTTTAATTAGTGCTGTTGGATGTTCTGAAAAGGAAAGTGCAGCAGGAACTGAAAAAAGCAGTGAACCATTAAAAGTAACACTTCCAACTTGGACTGGTTATGGGCCATTATTTTTGGCAAAAGAAAAAGGATT
This sequence comes from Litchfieldia alkalitelluris, assembly GCF_002019645.1. Lineage (GTDB taxonomy): Bacteria > Bacillota > Bacilli > Bacillales > Bacillaceae_L > Litchfieldia > Litchfieldia alkalitelluris. Next base: position 473,947 of record NZ_KV917374.1, read on the forward strand.
ATTTGAAAAGCATGGAGTAGATGTTGAACTTTCAATCGTTGAAGGTTTAGCTGAACGTAAATCAGCATTAGCTGGTGAAAAGGTTGACGGTATGGCAACAGCATTAGATGTTCAAGTATCATTAGCTGCAGCTGGAATTCCAATGGAAATCGTTTGGTTACTAGATGATTCTTATGGTGGAGACGGAATTATTGCAAAAAATGAGATTGAAACTGTAGCAGATTTAAAAGGTAAGAAAGTAGCATTTGAACAAGGTTCAACAAGTCATATGTTAATTTTAACAGCATTAAAGCAAGCTGGGTTAACTGATAAGGATGTTGAAATGGTTCAAATGTCTGCTGGAGATGCAGGTGCAGCATTCGTAGCAGGTCAAGTTGATGCTGCCGTAACATGGGAGCCTTGGTTATCAAAGGCAAGTGAAGCCGATGGGAAGATTCTTCTATCAACGAAGGAATTATCGGGTGTAATTGTTGATACGATTGGATTCAGACAAGCTGTAATAGAAGAGCGTCCAGAAGATATTAAAGCATTTGTAGCAGCGATGGCTGAAGCAATGGAGTATTGGGAACAAAACGAAGCAGAAGCAAGTGAAATTATGGCAGCAGGCTTGAAAATTGATGTAGCAGAGTTTACGGGAACCGTTCCAGGATTAAAGTTCTTTAATGCAACTGGAAATAAAGAGCAATACGGTTCTGATGGTAATGGTGCAATCTATGAAGCTACTCAAAGCGCAATCGATTTTTACTTAGAACAAGGAATTATCGAGAACAGCATCAAACCAGAAGAAGTGTTAAACCCAACTTTTGTTAATGGCCTATAAGAAAGGTTCAAACGGAGTGTCCATATTAGGACCTCCTTTTCTTTCTTAAAAGGGATTTCGACATAAATCTAGGGATTTCGGGTGCTGACAGGCACCCAAAAAAACGGTGACAGCACCAGAAAGGGAAGTAAGATGTTTAAACATATTTTCACACCCAAAAAGGAGATTGCAAAGTCTCTTTATACGGGGGCAGGGCTAACTACGTTTTTAGTTTTTATTGCGGCTTGGGCGTTTTTGACGTATGGCGGGTTTGTTAATCCATTATTCTTACCTGCTCCAGATAAGGTTATAAGTACAGGGTTTTCTATGTTTCAAAGTGGAGAAATTTATGGAGATATAGGAATCAGCTTTTCGCGTGTATTCTTTGGGTTTTTATTAGCAGCAATTATTGGTGTGCCGCTTGGGATTTTAATGGGCTCACTCCGTATTATGGAAGGAGCGTTTGAGCCGATTATTGGGTTTATACGTTATATGCCAGCATCTGCTTTTATTCCATTGTTTATTTTGTGGATTGGTTTGGGTGAAATGGAGAAAATTACGGTTATTTTCTTTGGAACATTTTTTCAGCTTACATTAATGGTGATGGACGTAACAAAGAATGTTCAGAATGATTTAATAGAAGTTTCATATACTCTTGGTGCGAAAAAATCTCAGCTTTTTAGAAAGGTGATTCTACCTGCGTCAATGCCAGGGATTGTGGATACACTTCGAATTACATTCGGCTGGGCATGGACATATTTAGTTGTGGCAGAGCTTGTAGGGGCATCAAGTGGATTAGGATTTATGATTATGCAGGCATCTCGCTTCTTAAATCCTGAGAAAATCATTGTTGGGATCTTGATTATTGGGATTCTTGGCTTAATTACTGATTTAATCTTTAAAGCAATCTATAAAGCTTCATTTTCTTGGATGAAAAAGGAGGGAGTATAATATGAAAGGTCAACATAAGCTTGTTATCGATAATGTCGGGAAGATATTTCAAACAAAAAGTGGCGAAGTGGTAGCCCTTGATAAAACCTCCTTTTCCGTTGAAGAAGGAGAATTTGTCACAATCTTAGGACCATCTGGATGTGGAAAATCGACGATTCTTCGAGTGGTAGCTGGATTAGAAGAGCCGACATCTGGACATGTATATTTGGATGGAAAGCAAATTAAAGGACCAGGTCCAGATCGAGGGATGGTATTCCAGTCATATACGTTATATCCTTGGTTAACGGTTGAAGAAAATATCACGTTCGGATTACAGTTAAAGGGAGTTTCAAAGAAACAGCAGAAGGAAGTTTCTAATCATTATATCAATCTGATTGGGTTGAAAGGATTTGAAAACCATTATCCGATTCAATTATCTGGTGGGATGAAGCAGCGTGTTGCGATTGCTAGAGCACTTGCGAATGATCCAGAGATTTTACTAATGGACGAGCCATTCGGTGCCCTTGATGCACAAACACGTACGATCATGCAGGAGATCCTACTTAAGGTATGGGAAGAATCAAAGAAAACCATTCTTTTCATCACACATGATGTGGAAGAATCTATTTTCCTAGGAGACTCAGTATACGTAATGACAGCAAGACCAGGTCGCTTGAAGCAGAATATAAAAGTGCCGATTGCTCGACCTAGAACGTATCAAGACAAAGCTAGTGAAGAGTTTTTTAATCTTAAAGCTGAATTGCTAGAATTAATTCGGGAAGAAAGCATTAAAGCGACAAAAGTGTAATCTGACTAATCCATGATGTGTACAATTTACAACATCGTGGGTTTTTTTATTTATGCATATATGAGGTATTCGACAATATCCGGGTGGTGACAACACTTCGATATAACTTCGACAAAGTTCGGGTGGTGACAGGCACCAGAGAAAAGGAGTATAATCCTAATATGTTTTTTTAATTTCAGTGATAAAGGAGAAGGGATAGATGATTCGGCGTTTTTTTACGTATTATCAGCCACATAAGAAGTTGTTTATTGTGGATTTTAGTAGTGCGATTATCGTAGCTATTTTAGAGTTGGCCTTTCCCCTTGTAGTTCAATGGTTTATTGATGACTTATTACCAGGGCAAAATTGGTCAGCAATTCTTTGGGTAAGTGCTGGATTATTAGCTCTTTATATGATGAGTACAGGACTTCAATATATCGTTAACTATTTAGGGCATAAGCTGGGAATCAATATTGAAACAGATATGAGACAGCAGCTCTTTAATCATGTTCAAAAGCAATCATTCCGATTTTTTGATAATACAAAAACTGGACATGTGATGAGTAGGATTACAAATGATCTATTTGATATTGGAGAGTTAGCACACCACGGTCCTGAGGATGTTTTTATTGCTGTGATGACATTTATCGGTGCTTTCTGGATTATGATGACAATTAATGTACAGTTAGCACTAGCAACCATTGTTGTAACGCCTTTTCTCATTGTTTTAATTGTTATTTGTAACCTACAGATGAATAAGGCATGGAAGCGGATGTACAGCAATATTGCAGATGTAAATGCACGTGTTGAGGATAGTGTATCAGGAGTACGTGTGGTTCAATCATTCACAAACGAAAAGTTTGAGATTTCGAGATTCAAGAATGATAATCAGCGTTTTCGTCTTGCGAAGCTTGGTGCATATAAAATAATGGCATCTAGCACCTCTGGTATTTACATGATGACGAGATTAATAACAATTATTGTGTTGACGTTTGGTGCATGGCTAAGTTATCAAGGCCAATTATCATATGGCGAACTAGTTAGTTTTGTTTTATATGTGACTGTCTTGTTAAAGCCGATAGACAAAATTAGCGCATTAATGGAGCTTTATCCAAAGGGAATGGCAGGATTTAAGAGATTTACAGAATTACTAGATCAAGAACCTGACATTCAGGATGCGAAGGATGCCGTAAAAGTGCCAGAGCTTCATGGTGATATTCAGTTCGATAATGTATCTTTTAGTTATGAAGGAAATAAGAGCGTTCTAGAAAAGATAGATTTAAAGATTCATGCGGGAGAAACCGTTGCCTTTGTTGGCCCTTCAGGTGCTGGTAAAACAACCATATGTTCATTAATTCCGAGATTTTATGATGTCGATGCTGGTTCAATTAAGATTGACGGGATTGATATTAGAAAAATGACCAAGGAATCATTACGTTCACAAATTGGTATTGTTCAACAGGATGTTTTTCTTTTTACTGGAACACTGAAAGAAAATATCGCATATGGAAATCTTCATGCATCAGATGAAGAAATCAAAGAAGCAGCAAGACGAGCATATCTAGAAGGATTTATTGATTCTCTTCCAGATGGGTATGAAACACAAATTGGAGAACGTGGTTTAAAACTTTCTGGTGGGCAAAAGCAAAGAATTGCGATTGCGAGAATGTTCTTGAAAAATCCGCCAATCCTTATACTAGATGAGGCAACGTCGGCTCTTGATACAGAAACTGAGCAGTTCATACAAGCAGCACTTACGGAGCTTTCGAAAAATCGTACAACATTAGTGATTGCACACCGCCTTGCAACGATTCGTAATGCAGACCGAATTGTTGTTGTCACAGAAAGTGGTATCGCTGAAGAAGGTAAACATGATGAATTAATCGAACAAAATGGAATTTTTGCAAACCTTCATCGTGTTCAATATCAACAATCTTAACCATGACGAAGAGCTTGAGTTTATTTCTCAAGCTCTTTTATATTTAAAAACTTTCAGTTCAATGAGTAACTAGTGTTTCCTACCAAAAAGGTCTGCGAGGCGCAACCGGTCCAACGGGTCCAACTGGTCCAGGAACGTGCACATGGTGATGTGACGCCGTTTGGTTAACAGAAGTTGTGTGGGGATAATAATGTTTGTGAATAAACTTCTGATGGTGATTGAACACAGTGTGTGATGGATGAATGTGTGGAACTTCAATTGGTTGCACGGAATTTACAGCATTTACTTTTGTAGGATAAACTACTGGTGAACAAGGTCTTGGTCTGAAAAATGACATCATTCATTCCTCCTTTTTATAATTCTTTAATAATGTATGTAAAAGGGTTGGCATTTGTATAGACGGTAATCCGAAATTATTTAATAAACTTTAAGATGCTGTTTATCTTGAATTTTGATATTTGAATTCTGGGGAGATGGACGTTACCACCTCAATTATTCAGTTGCAGAGACGAAATCAAGGAGAAAGTAAATCATAGGCGCGCTATGATTCAGTTGCCTAGGCAAAAATAAGGAGAAAGTAAATCATAGGTTGTCTATGATTCAGTTGCCGAGACGAAATCAAGGAGGAAGTAAATCATAGGCCCACTTTGAGGCAGTTGCCCCAAGTAGGCATATCCAAAAACTGGTTTTTATGGTAGACCCGATACTAATATGATCCCACCTTAAAGAATGAATATATATGTGTGGAATGAGCGGAGAGCCACTCGACTCCTGCGGGATGTGCGGTCAGCGTGAGACCCCGCAGGAGCCAAAAGTGACGAGGAGGCTTACGAACCGCCCCGCGGAAAGCGAGTGGATCGCAGCGAATGCAACTCACTAACCTGAGTTATTTTCAGGAAAAACAATATTAAAAATGCTTGCTGTTCCATTTTAGTAAGAAAAAGCCTTATAATGAATATCTGAAATCTTATCTTTGGAGAGAATAAAATGACAATGATACAAAAGTATTCTCATGAAATTATGGAAGTATGTGTACTTGCGGGGAAAATCATGCTTCAGAGTGGGGCGGAAACGTATCGAGTGGAAGATACAATGGCTCGAATTTCAGCTGCATATGGTTATCATCACTCACATAGCTTCGTGACCCCGACAGGAATCATATTCTCTCTAGACGGAGAGGATTCATCAAAGCTTATTCGCGTATCAGATCGAACAACGGATCTGAAAAAGGTTACAATTGTGAATGACCTATCGCGAAGGATTAGTACCGGTACCTTGCCGGCAAATGAAGCATATCAGAAGTTAAAGGAAATTGAACAGGCAAAGCTGTTTTTTCCTACAGCGCTTCAAATTTTCGCTGCTGCGATTGCTAGTGGCTGCTTTTTAATTATGTTTCAAGGGAAATGGAATGATTTTATCCCAGCGGTAATTACAGGTGGGATTGGATTTTCTGGATTAATATACATACATCATATTGTTAAACTAAAGTTTTTTGCAGAATTTGTGGCTTCAGCAATTATTGGATTATCAGCACTATTATTTGTCAGACTTGGTATAGGGATAGATCTAGATAAAATCATCATTGGATCAGTTATGCCCCTTGTACCTGGATTACTCATAACCAATGCAGTAAGAGACTTAATTGCAGGTCATCTAGTGTCGGGAATTTCGAAGGGAGCAGAGGCTTTTTTAACGGCATTTGCTATTGGTGCCGGAATAGCTATCGTGTTTTCGCTTTATTAAATTGGCTTGTGTCTGATACAAAGTTGTTTAAATAATAAGGCGAAGCATATTTCAAGTGTTTCTTAGAAGGAGAATTTATAAAAATGATTGCACAACTAATAACTAGTTTTATCGCTTCGGCAGCGTTCGGAATTATTTTTAACGCACCTAAAAATTCACTGATTAAATGTGGCTTTGTTGGTATGGTCGGTTGGGTCTTATATTACTACTTGGTTGAACTAAATGTGGATTATGTGTTTGCGACGATTTCAGCTTCATTTGTTATTGCCATTTTCAGCCATATTTTTGCAAAAATCTACAAGACGCCAATGATTATCTTTAGTGTAGCCGGAATCATCCCGTTAGTTCCGGGTGGTCTTGCATATGATGCAATGAGAAATTTCGTTGAAAATGATTATAGTGAAGCGTTACCGCTTGCAGCAAGAGCATTTATGATTTCAGGTTCAATTGCGATTGGACTCGTGTTTTCAGAGGTGATTAATCAGGTGGTGCGAAAGCCAAAGGTATAAAAATTATCGTGGTTGCACTTTGTGAGGTGCAACCATACCAAACACTTTCCTGGTTAGATTTAGTTTTTTCTTTTTCCAGTCACTAGTCCCTTTCATTATTGCTTCCAAAGAATCAATAACACTCGATTAAGAATAGTTAAAATGAGAAATCCAGTAGCAAAATGAATTTTCCCAACCGAGTACAAAGCAATCGCTGCTAGTGCAAAATCGCTAGCTCTAATAATAATTTCACAACCCCAGATAGTTGATATGGTGCTGCAGGTGAGCCAAAAAGTCCCCAAATGATCGCTATGATAAGTGGAGATCCGACCCCTAGTCCAAGCTTCACAAACCCATTTTTTCCTGTGTGAAATCCCCAATAACAAAATATCCAAAGCGCAGTTAGCTCTAGGAAAAAACGAAGGCCGAGGTTAATAGCTTTAAAAATAAACAACATATAATCACCCTTTTTTTAAATTAGCGATTGCTAAAACTAATACCATTAGTTATTATGATAATATCATTAGTTTTTAAGGAGTGGAAGTTCTTTGGTGAAAATAAACCAATATAAAACTGTTTATCAAATCGCTTTTTTTCCTCGTTTATTTCCTGTGAATTGTTATTTAGTTGAAGAAGAGACGGAGTTGACCTTGATTGATGCAGGGTTACCTCTTAGTTACAAGGGGATAATGGAGGCTGCTAATACAATAGGGAAGCCTATTACAAAAATGGTTCTAACCCATGTGCATGATGATCATGTCGGGGCTTTGGATCAGCTAAAGCAAATGTTGCCAGATGTCCCCGTTTATGTCTCAAAGAGAGATGCTAAGCTTATGAACGGAGATCGTTCACTAGAAGAAGGTGAGCCGAATACTCCAATAAGAGGCGGGGTTCCAAAAAAGTTACTTACAAGAGCCGATGTTTTAATGAAAGAAGGAGATAAAATAGGTTCACTACTAGCCATTGACACTCCAGGTCATACACCAGGTTCAATGTCCTTCTTTGATACAAGAATAAATGCAATCATTGCCGGAGATGCGTTCCAGACTAAAGGAGGAATTGCTGTAGCAGGGCAACTACGTCCATTCTTTCCGTTCCCTGCCTTAGCAACTTGGAATAAAGAGCTTGCATTAAAAAGTGCAAAGAAAATTAGCGATTACGGCCCATCATTATTAGCAATTGGACATGGGCAAATGATTGAAGAGCCAAAGGAGCTACTATACAAAGCAATAATCGAAGCAGAAAAAAAACTAGCGTAAAAAGGAGTAAGATGAATGTCACCAAGAGTTGGACTAGATCAACAGACAATTTTACATGCAGCAACTGAAATCGTAAATGAGCAAGGAATAGAAGCTATTACTTTGGCTTTATTAGCTAAAAAACTAAATATCCGTCCACCCTCTCTGTATAATCATATTGATGGTCTTGAGGGATTAAAGAAAAATCTTGCGATATATGGCCTTGATCAGCTATATGAAGTTTTAACAAAATCGGCAGTTGGCCGTTCAGGTAATGATGCTATTCATGCTTTAAGTCAGGCATACATCGGATATGTTCGTAATAATCCTGGAGTATATGAGGCATCATTACTGATACCGCAAGATCCTGATATTCAAAATGCTGGCAAGAAAATCGTCGATTTATCTTTAGCTGTTTTAGCACATTTTCAATTAAAGGAAGAAGATGCACTTCATGCTGTACGTGGACTAAGGAGTATTCTTCATGGATTTGCATCACTTGAACAAAAGGGTAGCTTTGGATTGCCGATTAGCATTGATATCAGTTTGAATAGGTTAGTTGATTCGTATTTAGTAGGTATTAATACATTTAGTGAGGACCCCAAGTAAAAAATTCCATACTTGGGGTTTATTCTTTTACTGTCTCTGGTAGAATAGATAAGGATAGAAACTCGCTAAATCACTATATTTTAGTTGGATAAATCATTATTTTTGTGATATAAATACAATATTAATTAGGCTGTTGAGAAAGGTTGGTTTTATGGAAAAAAACACATCACATGCTTCAAACTTCATCAAAGATATAATGATTGAAGATTTGAAGACCGGTAAGCATAAGGAAGTTATCACACGTTTTCCTCCTGAACCGAACGGATATTTACATATAGGTCATGCTAAATCAATCGTGATTAACTTTGGACTAGCGGATGAATTTAATGGGAAAACGAATCTGCGATTTGATGATACAAATCCATTGAAAGAAGATGTTGAGTTCGTTAATTCGATAAAAGAAGACGTTGAATGGCTAGGTTTTGAATGGGATGAACTTCGATTTGCATCAAACTATTTTGATGAGATGTATAATTACGCAGTATCATTGATTAAAAAAGGATTAGCATATGTTGATGATTTAACTGCGGATGAAATTCGTGAATATCGTGGAACGTTAACTGAACCTGGGAAAGAAAGTCCATATCGTGATCGCACGGTTGAAGAAAACCTTGATTTATTTGACCGCATGAAAAAAGGCGATTTCGAAAACGGTCAGAAGGTACTTAGAGCAAAGATTGATATGTCTTCCCCGAATATCAATTTAAGAGACCCGGTGATTTATCGAATCTCACATGCCACTCATCATAATACAGGAGATAAGTGGTGCATCTATCCGATGTATGCTTTTGCACATCCATTAGAGGATGCGATTGAAGGTGTCACACATTCGATTTGTACACTTGAATTTGAAGACCAACGTCCTCTATACAATTGGGTGATTGAAAACTGTGAGACAGAAGCGAAGCCACAACAATATGAATTTGCTCGTCTAAACTTAACGAATACAGTGTTAAGTAAGCGAAAATTAAAGCAGTTAGTAGATGAAAAGTTTGTTGATGGTTGGGATGATCCTCGTATGCCAACAATCTCTGGTTTAAGACGCCGCGGATTTACACCTGAAGCGATTCGAGAATTCTGTAAAGAGTTAGGTATTCATAAAGGTAGTGGGGTAGTTGACGTTCAAATGCTTGATCACTTTACTCGTGAGGATTTAAAGCTAAAAGCGCCGCGTACAATGGCAGTGTTGAAACCGTTGAAGGTTGTAATTACAAACTATCCAGAAGGCCAAGTGGAAATGCTTGATGCTGAAATTAATCCAGAGGTTCCGGAAATGGGAACTCGTCAAATTCCATTTTCTCGTGAAATTTATATTGAGCAGGATGACTTCATGGAGGACCCACCAAAGAAGTACTTCCGTCTATTCCCTGGTAACGAGGTTCGCTTAAAGCACGCATATTTTATCAAATGTGAAGAAGTAATCAAGGATGACGAAGGAAATGTAGTTGAACTTCGTTGCACATATGATCCTGAAACAAAGAGTGGAACAGGTTTCACAGGTCGTAAAGTAAAAGGGACACTTCACTGGGTGGAAGCTACTCAAGCCCTTCCAGCTGAATTCCGTTTATATAATCCATTGGTGTTAGATAAAGAGAATGACCAAGAATCTGAGTCGTTTTTAGATCAAGTGAATCCTAATTCGTTAGAAATTATTAATGGATTTGTAGAACCAAACATGAAAGATGCAAAAGCTCAAGATAAGTTCCAATTCTTCAGACATGGTTATTTTAATGTGGACCCGAAACATACAACTGCAGAGCAGCTCGTCTTTAATTTAGTTGTATCGTTAAAGAGCTCATTTAAACTGTAATATATTTTCGAAAAAGACTGTTGGATTGTTAAATCAACGGTCTTTTCTTTAATTGTCCTTATTGGGGGGAAGGTTAATGATCTTTAAGTATTTTGCTAAAGAACACCTAGAGGATGCTACACATTTATTTGTGGAGAGGCAGAAAAGAGAAAAACAACACCTTCCTTTTTTAAAAGATTTCCTTCCTTCCGATGCGAAACAAGCTTTATCTGAAGAATGGAGTAAACCTGATACAAAAGGAATTGTAGCTTTTCAGGGAGAAAGAATGGTGGGTTATCTATTTGGTAGAACTGAAGTATCTAAGGAACGAGGTAGAGTTGGGTTTGAGCCATATATGTACCGCTTTTCTCGCTCTATTGATGAGAGGATCGCTTGGACAAAGGGGGAGTCTTTTAAGAATGTCTGATACGTTAAGAAAAGAAATTCGAGATAAAATTCAAAATGGAGATTTTAATTGTGAGAAGGAACTTACGCTTTCAGTTATTAGTGGAAAATGGAAGGTTGTCATTATTTGGCACCTTGGGCAAAAAGATTCTTACCGTTTTAACGAACTTCAAAAGCTTTTTCCAAAAATCACACATAAGATCCTATCAAATCAGCTAAAAGAACTGATCGAGGATGGAATCATCCATAGAGAGGCATACCCAGTCGTTCCGCCAAAAGTCGAATATTCCCTTACTCCTCTAGGGAAATCTCTTCTACCTATTATCGATATGATGTATGAATGGGGCAAAGTGCGGATGGAGGAGCTAAAACAAATCATCAATGAGGAAACGTGATAAATGGAATGGGAAATTGTCATACTAAATGAGATGACCGAATGGTTTTGGTCATAGTATCCTCCAAGTAACTACATTACAAAAAAGTTCGTACTTGTTAAATCGGTTGATTTGTTTAATAATCACGATAAACATGTATTTAAGGAGGAGACGCATATGAAATTACGTGTTTCTGCGGTACAATATCATCTTCATACGATACAGTCCTTTGAGGAGTTCGCACAGCAATGTGAACACTATATAAAAACGGCTGAAGAATTTGGAGCTGAATTTGTACTGTTTCCAGAGTTTTTTACAACTCAATTACTTTCAATTGGAAGTGAGCAAGGCACAAAATTAACGATTAATGAGTTACCTGGGTTTACAGATCAATACCGTGCCCTTTTTACAAAGTTTGCTCGAGAAACTGGTATGCACATTATTGCTGGAACCCATGTAATACGTAAAGATGATCGTTTATATAATGTAGCTCATTTATTTTACCCAGATGGGAGAATTGGCGAGCAAGCAAAGCTTCATATCACGCCAACAGAAGTGAATGAGTGGAATATGTCACCTGGAAATGAACTGAATGTATTTGATACAGACAAAGGAAGAATCGCAATTATTACTTGCTATGACATCGAGTTTCCGGAGATTGTTCGTATGGCGAAAGCGCAAGGCGCAGATGTGATTTTCTGTCCATCTTGTACTGATGATCGGCATGGCTTCCACCGTGTCCGCTACACGAGTCATGCCCGAACGATTGAAAACCAAGTCTATGTCGTGTTAACAGGGACAGTAGGATCATTACCAACTGTTGACTTCATGCGTGCAAATATGGGGCAGGCAGCTATTATTACACCAAACGATATTCCATTCCCACCAAGAGGAATTCAAGTCGAGGGTGAGTTAAACGACGATATGATTGTCACGGCTGACCTTGACCTTAGTTTACTTTATGAAGTTCGAGAAAAAGGCTCTGTGACTACATGGCGAGATCGCCGTACGGATTTATATCCGGACTGGAATAGCTCACCTGTCAAAGGTAAATAACAAAAGTGATATTTGCTAATCAAAGGAGAAAAAAGATGCAGTATATTAGAGTATCAAGTATTGATGACCCATTATTTAAAAAGCTTCATGATTTGATGAAAGAGGTTTTTCCGAAAGAAGAAGTATTAGAATATGACCTTTGGAAGGAGCCTTTAGAGGATCCTAGTATCAGAGTATTCGTTGCATTACACGAGGATGAAGTGGTGGGTATCACTGAATATCGTTACTATCCTGACTGGAATATTGCCATGACTGACTTTACGATTGTTGGCAAACCAGGTTTAAGTCTTGGTCGTTTTTTAGCACAAAATCGTTTAAAGGATTTGAATGAGCTTGCCAAACAAAATGGTAAAGAGCTATTTGGAATGTTCGCCGAAATCTATAACCCATATGATGGCGAAAATCATGAATTTGGTGGCGTAAAAACGATGGATCCATATGTTCGCCGTGAAGTATTATCTCACCTTGGATACAAGAGATTAAACTTCTCATATGTTCATCCATCATGGGAAAACGATGGGACTGCCGTTCACGGGCTAGAGCTATGCTTTATGCCAACAGATGATGAAGTAGCTGAGCTGCCTTCATCTCTAATTGTTGATTTCTTAACTATGTATTATAGTGTTTTACCAAACAAACCTAAAGAATGGCTAGATATGATTGAAAGCTTAAAAGCTAGTGAGAAAGTTGAGTTATTGCCACTATAAATTATTTGCGAATCCTCTTATGAGGGTTCGTTTTTTTATATGTTGACAAATATTGATAATTTTTTCAAGTCGCCTTTGTTAAAATAAGTACATTCATTTTAGCAATTGGGAGTGAGCGGAATTGATTAATCCTTTAAAAGCAACATCTATAATAACTTTACAGTTTTATCATCAAGACCATTATGCCTCACTTAAAAACTTTTATTTAACACCTGCTCAACTAAAATTTACAGCACTCCCACATGATGTATTAGAAATTGCAATTAAAGACTCTTATCGTCATCCGGTGGTCATTGAAGTTGAAGGGAAACCAGTTGGATTTTTTGTTTTACATCATGGGAGTGAGATCCAAGAATATACAACTAATCCGAAGGCAATCTTACTAAGGGCTTTTTCCATCAATTTCAACGAGCAAAGAAAAGGATATGCTTCAAAAGCGTTGGAAGCTCTGCCGTCATTCGTCAGGGACAATTTCAACAACTTTGATGAAATTGTTTTAGCCGTTAATAAGCAAAACGATCAAGCGATAAAACTCTATGAAAAAGCAAATTTTCTTTATAGAGGTAAAAAGCGTTATGGGTTATTTGGGATGCAGTACATACTTCATTATTCGTTTGAAATCAAGGAGTAATAGTTTGTAACTTACAATATGATAAAATGTCGAGAGAATGGGAGCATACTCACATAAGGGCTTTGAAAAAAGTGTGTTTTATAGCGAATGCTGTGGTTAGGTGGGCAAAAAGTATTAAAATGATGGAAGCTCAACAGATGCATTCATGTCAATGAATGAACTACTTGGTCAATATGTAGAATACACAGTGACATTTATTAACGAAGAAGAGGTTGGCAAAAAGAAGGGTGCAAAAACGAACTATAAAGTGATTACAGTGGATCCATTTAATGTAACTGAAGAGGACGCTTTACAGCTTCGTCAGTTATTCAAAGAGGGGAAAAACTATATGATTACCTCTTATGCAGCACCTGAGTGTGATTAGAATCCGGTTGACTTTACTTATGAGGTTTTATTGAAGAAAAAAGGGTCCGAAAAAATAAAAGTAACTTGTAATGAAGGGTGTCGATCATAATCGGCACTCTTTTTTAATTGTTTAGCAATCTTCTTTTCTATAAGTTATACCTCGCAAAGTCGCCGTATTTTCTATCACAATTGATTGGATTAGAGAGGACTCGCCGTATTATCCTGGAACCCCGCCGTATAATAGTGCAAAGTGGCCGAATAACTGGCAAAAGTCGCCGTATTTTCTATCACAATTGATGGTGTCAGAGAGGACTCGCCGTATTATCCTGGAACCCCGCCGTATACGAGTGCAAAGTGGCCGAATAACTGGCAAAAGTCGCCGTATTTTCTATCACAATTGATGGTGTCAAAGAGGACTCGCCGTATTATCCTGGAACCCCGCCGTATCCGAGTGCAAAGTGGCCGTATACCTCGCAAAGTCGCCGTATTTTCTATCACAATTGATGGTGTCAGAGAGGACTTGCCGTATTATCCGGAAACCCCGCCGTATACGAGTGCAAAGTGGCCGTATACCTCGCAAAAGCCGCCGTATTTTCTATCCCAATTGATGGTGTCAAAGCGGACTCGCCGTATTATCCGGAAACCCCGCCGTATCCGAGTGCAAAGTGGCCGTATACCTCGCAAAGTCGCCGTATTTTCTATCACAATTGATGGTGTCAAAGCGGCCTCGCCGTATTATCCCCAATCCCCGCCGTATCCGAGTGCAAAGTGGCCGTATCCCACGCAAAAGTCGCCGTATTTCTTATCCCAATTGATGGAGTCAAAGCGGCCTCGCCGTATTATTCCCAATCCCCGCAGGATTTGAATGCAAAGTGGGCCGTATATCCGGTCCTATTTGGTTAATTATCCCCAAAACCATTCCAATTACAACACAATCTACTAACAACTCAACATTTCCTCAAAAAATCACAAAAAAGAGCACCATCAAAGGTGCTCTTTCCAACCATCATCCCAAACTCTTCTCAACCTCATACCAATAATGACAAAGCGTCAACAGCCCTTTATCATAATTCTCTAAATGAAAATGCTCATTCGGAGCATGAAAGTTCTCACTAGGCAAACCGAAGCCCATTAGCACCGTTGGAATTCCTAAAATCTGATCAAAAGCAGCCACGATTGGAATCGACCCACCGCCTCGAGTAAACGAAGTAGGTACTCCATATACCGCTTCGTACGCACGACCAGCTGCTTGGATAGCAGGATGATCAAATGGAGTTACAAATGGTGCTCCTTTATCAAATAACGAAACCTTCACTTCTACACCCTTTGGTTTGTTAGTCTCGATGTGCTTTTGAAGTAATTCAGCAATTTCATCTGGATCTTGATCAGGGACCAAACGGCACGTGATTTTAGCACCAGCTTCAGAAGGTAAAACCGTTTTAATTCCTTCTCCTTGAAAGCCTCCATAAATTCCATTAACCTCAAGTGTTGGTCTAACCCATGTTCTTTCTAAATATGTATAACCTTCTTCACCAACTAGCTCAGGAACACCCAATTCGCTACGAACCGCTTCCTCATCGAAGTGAAGCTCATCATATGCAGCTTTTTCTTCAGCTGTTAAAGGTGCTACTCTGTCATAGAAGCCTTCCACTGTAATTTGTCCATGCTCATTATGGAATGATCCAACCAACTCAACTAGTGCATGGATGGCATTTTGAACACCGCCACCATAAAGCCCTGAGTGAAGATCGCCTTTTGCGCCTTTAATATCGATTTGTAAACCACATAACCCTCTTAATCCATAACAAATCGTTGGCTTACCGCGCTCAAGCATACCTGTATCTGAAATAACAAGGATATCAGCGGCTAAAAGCTCTTTGTTTTCCTCTGTAAAAGCAGGAAGATTTGGACTTCCGATCTCTTCTTCACCTTCAATGCAGAATTTCACATTCACAGGAAGAGTTCCGGTTGCTTGCATAATAGCTTCAATTGCTTTTAGATGCATAAAGGTTTGGCCTTTATCATCACTAGCACCACGAGCATAGATCTTTTCGTCACGAATCTCCGCTTCAAATGGTGGGCTGTCCCATAAATGAAGTGGATCAACAGGTTGAACATCATAATGTCCATAAATCAAAACGGTTGGCTTACCAGGTGCATTCAACCAATCACCATAAACAATGGGGTGTCCTTTTGTATCATGAACTTCCACATTCTCCATTCCAATGCTAGTTAATGCTGCCGCCATCCAGTCTGCTGCTTTTTTCACATCACCTTTATGCTCGGGTAAAGCACTAATACTTGGAATTGCAAGTAATTCAACTAATTGCTTTAAATGCTCCTCGCGATGTTGATGCA
The DNA here is from genome assembly GCF_002019645.1 of Litchfieldia alkalitelluris. Classification (GTDB taxonomy): domain Bacteria; phylum Bacillota; class Bacilli; order Bacillales; family Bacillaceae_L; genus Litchfieldia; species Litchfieldia alkalitelluris. The sequence goes on from NZ_KV917374.1 coordinate 490,145, forward strand.
AATACTCTTGTATTTTTAATTCCATCTTGAAAATCCCTCCTACTAAAATTATTTATAAACTATATTTTCCTCCTTTAGCGCAGTAAAAGCAAGAATGGAATTTATTTCAAAACACTTTTTAAAAATAACGATTGACCATATCAAAAAAATAAGTATAATAAAGATTAAGTTGAATATTGGTACCTTTAAATCAGTCCCGTGAGGCTGGCAAGGTAAGCGGAAATTTGCATGCATGTATAGGATGAGGTGTACCCTGTCCTAGGCTGTTTTGCATACTTAGAGGCTTCTTGTCAGAAACGGCAAGAAGTCTTTTTGTCGTTTCTTACGAAGTGTACCAGTTCAAAATTATTGAATTGGAGGAAATAACAATGGCAAACAAACAACACATCGATCACGATTTTTCCCTACAGGCAGTCCCACAGTCAAACCGTAACGGATTCTGGAAAATGCTTGTGGTTATGCTTGGATTCACATTTTTCTCAGCAAGTATGTTATCAGGAGGAACGTTAGGGGCAGGATTAGATTTTACTACTTTTATTCTTATCGTTTTAGCAGGAAACCTTCTACTAGGATTATATACAGGAGCACTTGCTTATATCGCAGCAAAAACAGGTCTTTCAACACATCTATTAACTAGATATGCATTCGGTGAAAAGGGATCATATCTTTCATCATTTCTTTTAGGAGCAACACAAGTAGGTTGGTTTGGAGTAGGGGTGGCAATGTTTGCATTCCCTGTTGCCAAGGTCACTGGTCTTAATATTCATATGTTAATCATCGTTGCAGGTCTATTAATGACAGCAACAGCTTATTTTGGAATGAAAGCACTGGCGATCCTAAGTTTTATCGCGGTTCCAGCGATTGCAGTACTTGGTAGTATTTCTGTAGGAAAAGCAACAGACTCACTTGGTGGTATTCAAGGTTTAATGGACTACCAACCAACTGAAATGCTTGGAGTAGCAGCAGCATTAACAATTTGTGTTGGTTCATTCATTAGTGGTGGGACACTTACACCAGATTTCGCTCGTTTTGCTAAAACAAAGCGTTCAGCTGTAACAACAACAGTGATTGCCTTCTTTATTGGTAACTCATTAATGTTTATTTTTGGGGCAGTTGGAGCAGTAGCAACTGGTCAATCAGATATCTCAGAAGTAATGTTCATTCAAGGCTTAATCATTCCAGCAATCATTGTTTTAGGACTTAACATCTGGACAACAAATGATAATGCATTATATGCGTCAGGACTAGGTTTCTCAAACATTACAAAAATCTCAAAAAATAAGGTAGTTATTTTTAACGGAGTAGTTGGAACAATCTTTGCGATTTGGTTATATTACAATTTTGTTGGCTGGTTAACATTCTTAGGGTCAACACTTCCACCGATCGGAGCAATTATTTTAGCGGATTATTTCCTTGTAAATCGTGGAAACTATAAGAACTATAATGAAATGAAATTTAAGGCAGTAAATTGGATTGCATTAGTAGCTTGGGTAGCTGGAGTACTGGCAGCGAAATTTATTCCAGGGATTCCGCCATTAAATGCAGTACTTGGTTCAGCAGTCGTATATGTTATTATTACAAAGGTAGTACAAGCAAATGCAGTAAAACAAGGAACTGAATTGAAAAAGGTGAGCTAATTGATTATTAAAAATGCAAAACTTCGTCAAAAAGATGGCCTATGGCAAATTTTGATTGAAGATGGGAAAATCGTAAAAATTGCTAGAGAGCTTGAAGAAGGAATATCTGACAAGGTGCTTGATGCGAACGAGTGCCTTGTTCTTCCTCCTTTTGTGGAACCGCATATTCATTTGGATACAACCCTAACAGCGGGTGAGCCAGAGTGGAACAAAAGCGGGACATTATTCGAAGGCATTCAAAGATGGTCAGAGCGTAAAGAGTCATTAACTGCTGAAGATGTAAAAACAAGAGCCAAAACTGCCCTAAAATGGCAAATTGCCCAGGGGATTCAACATGTCCGTACACATGTTGATGTGACCGATCCTGAGCTTACGGCGTTAAAAGCACTTCTTGAAGTGAAAGAAGAAATGTCACAGTTGGTAAATTTGCAGCTCGTTGCGTTCCCACAAGAAGGAATTCTATCTTATCCTAACGGGGCTGAGCTGCTAGAGGAAGCTTTAAGAATGGGTGCAGACGTAGTTGGTGGAATCCCACATTTTGAATTCACGCGCGAATATGGGGTTGAATCCATGAAAATTGCGTTTGAACTGGCAAGAAAGTACGACAGATTAGTTGATATCCACTGTGACGAAATTGATGATGAGCAATCTCGCTTTGTTGAAGTGGTTGCGAATGAAGCCTTTCGTCTTGGAATGGGTTCAAAAGTAACAGCAAGTCATACAACAGCAATGGGGTCTTATAATGATGCCTATACATATAAGCTGTTTCGATTGTTAAAAATGTCTGAAATTAATTTTGTCGCGAATCCACTTGTAAACATTCATCTTCAAGGTCGATTTGATACCTATCCGAAGCGACGAGGAATGACGCGTGTGAAGGAATTGTTAGAAGCAGATATCAATGTCTGTTTTGGCCATGATGACATCTTTGATCCTTGGTATCCACTTGGAACTGGGAATATGCTTCAAGTTCTTCACATGGGCATCCATATCGCACAGTTAATGGGCTATGATCAAATTGTTGACTCAATTGATCTGATTACTACTAATAGTGCGAAAACCATGCACATTGAGGACCAATACGGAATTGAAGAAGGGAAACCTGGAAATCTGATCGTGTTAGATGCTGAAAATGAATATGATGCGATTAGAAGACAGGTGCCTGTGTTGTATTCAATCCGAAATGGAAAAGTTATTTCTGAAACCGTGCCAAGTAAAACTACTGTGCATTTTGATGGTGGTAGTGAGGGAGTAAGATTTAAGAAATAAAATGAGTAGAGCTGTCGCTTTGAAACAGAGGTGACAGCTCATTTTTGGTACGGCGTGTCGAAAAATCAGTATTTTTGAAATTTCGAAAATAAAACGTGTGATTTCGAAAATAAAATCTTAATTACGAAAGTATTAGACAAAATTTCGAAAATAAACGTCCGAAATTCAATAAGAAAGCGTCTTGCACACACTGAAATACCTTTCATTTTACCCCTGGATAAATAAAAAAGCTCGAAATTACTAGAATTTCAAGCTCTAGGATTCATATTTAAACGCTCACTTCACACCAGGTTCCCGATCCTTCCAAGGGCGTGCTTCTTCTAGCTGCCCAGCTAGTTGAAATAAAGTCACTTCATCTCCATATGGTGCCATAAAATGGACTCCAACTGGTAATCCTTGATCATTCCAATATAATGGAACATTCATTGCTGGAATTCCCGTCGCATTAGCTACAGGTGTATATGGAACCCACTCATTTACTACGCGAGAATACTCTGCTAAATCACCAGAATATTGTATCTCCCCAATCTTAACGGGAGGTTTTGAAAGAGTTGGAGAAAGCAGCAGATCATATTTTGTGAAAAACAAGGCCATTTCACGACATAAAAGCTGCATATAGGAAGATGCATTCAGATAGTCTAATGCAGTCATTTTTCTAGCCTCCTCTAGAACCGCCCAAGTTAGTGGTTCAAAATCGTCTCCAGTTGGTTTTCGACCAACCAATGTTTCCATCGAAGAAACCCCGAGTAATAACATTTGATACCAAAGGACTGTGAACGCATCGGTAAAGCCTTTTACATCAATTGAAGGTTTTGCTTCTTCAACTTCATGGCCAAGATCTGTTAATAAACGAGCTGCATCAACCACGGCGGCTGAACAGTCTGGATGAATGGGTGAGCCGTCAAAGGTTGTTGTTAAAAAGCCAATTCGAAGATTTCTAGGTTTTTGTAATACGACATCCAAATAGCTACCTGTAAATTTAGGGGCTGGATATGGATCACCCAATCCACTTCCGTGAGTAACATCCAAAAATGCCGCACTATCTCTCACCGTCCGGGAGACACAATGACTTATCGCAATCCCGACTGGATCAGGGCCTTTTGGATTTCGACCTCTACTCAATTTCAAACCAAAGAGACCGCAGCAAGAAGCTGGAATTCGAATGGATCCTCCTCCATCTGAGGCGTGGGCAAGTGGGACCATTCCTGATGCAACTGCAGCGGCTGCTCCACCACTAGAGCCCCCTGCTGTAAAATCAAGATTCCAGGGATTTCTCGTTGGCCCGAATAAGCTCGGTTCAGTGATAGGCTGAATTCCCAATTCACATGTATTGGTTTTACCAACGGTGATAAAGCCGGCTTTACGCACTCGAGATACAAATTCAGAATCGATAGGAGCAATAAAGTCTCTTAAATAATGTGATCCTCCTGTATACTTTGTACCCGCAAAAAACTCCAAATCCTTCATTAAAAATGGAACACCAGCAAACGGCCCAGCTTGCTCCTCGGCTGTTGAAGAAAGAGCCTCATCAAATAATGTAGAATTAACTGCATTTACTTTAGGGTTATGCTTTTCAATTCGATTAATTGTTGCTTCGATTACTTCCTTTGAAGTGACTTGCTTTTCACGAATAAGTGTGGCTAAAGAAACGGCATCATATCCTTTAAACTGATCCATCGCACCCTCCAGGGAATTAGTTTTATATGATTATAGATTAGCATAGCAACACGATATGGCGTGTGTTTTAATTTTAAAATATAAAAAAATGTCCACTACATGTAAACAACGCACAAAAAATATGTTAAAGTAATAGTATGTAATGGTTGATATATAAGGGTTTACATAAATTTTAATTGTCTTTTTAGGGAGGACAAATGTTTTTATAGAATATACAAAATCGGGAGGCATTAGTTATGGCTAAAGCTTTGGAAGCGTTTTTAAATGAAAATTTAAATGATTTAAAATCAAAAGGTCTTTTCAATGTCATTGATCCACTTGAAAGTGCAAATGGACCTAAAATTACAATTAGTGGGAAACAGCTGATTAATCTATCATCAAATAACTATCTTGGGTTGGCAACAGATGAACGACTTAAAGAAGTGGCGAAATCAGCAATCGATACTTTTGGTGTAGGTGCAGGGGCTGTTCGTACTATTAATGGCACATTAAAGCTGCATGTGGAGTTAGAAGAAAAGCTTGCAGAGTTCAAGCGTACAGAGGCAGCTATTGCCTATCAATCAGGTTTTAACTGTAATATGGCGGCAATTTCAGCGGTTATGGATAAAAATGATGCGATTCTGTCAGATGAGCTCAACCATGCATCTATTATTGATGGGTGCCGTTTATCTCGAGCAAAAATCATTCGTTTTAATCATTCAGATATGGATGATCTTCGTCAAAAAGCAAAAGAAGCTACAGAATCTGGGCTTTACAACAAAGTAATGGTTATTACAGATGGTGTATTTTCAATGGATGGTGATATCGCCAAGCTTCCAGAGATTGTTGAAATTGCTGAAGAGTTTGATTTAATCACATATGTTGATGATGCACATGGTTCTGGTGTACTTGGTAAAGGTGCTGGAACGGTAAAACACTTTGGCCTTTCAGATAAAGTAGATTTCCAAATTGGTACTTTATCAAAAGCCATTGGTGTTGTTGGTGGGTATGTGGCAGGGAAGAAAGAGTTAATTGAATGGTTAAAGGTTCGTAGCCGCCCATTTTTATTTTCAACTGCCGTTACTCCAGCTGATGTAGCAGCTTGTATTAAGTCAATCAATCTATTAATGGAAAGTACAGAACTACATGACTTGCTTTGGGAAAACGCTGAATATTTCAAAAGAAACTTAGCCCAACTTGGATTTGATATTGGCAAAAGTGAAACACCAATCACACCAGTTATTATAGGTGATGAAACAAAAACTCAAGAATTCAGTAAACGTTTATATGAGGAAGGCGTTTATGCGAAGTCCATTGTATTTCCAACTGTCCCACAAGGAACTGGAAGAGTTCGTAATATGCCTATAGCCGCACATACAAAAGAAATGCTTGATGAAGCTGTCTCAATCTATGAAAAAGTAGGTAAAGAAATGGGAATCATTCAATAGTTTTGTTGGGAGGCGAGTAGAATGAAAAAGATACTAATAACTGGTGCACTTGGACAAATCGGTTCTGAACTAGTAATAAAAATGAGAAAAATCTATGGCATGAATAATGTGGTAGCTACAGATATACGGATGGGCGATGACATTCAATTAGGACCGTTTGAAATCGTAGATGTTACCGACCCGGCTGCCATCTATGATGTGGCAAAAAAACATAACGTAGATACGTTTATCCATCTGGCAGCATTGTTATCAGCAACCGCTGAGGCAAAGCCCCTATTAGCATGGAATATTAATATGGGTGGGCTTGTAAATGCGCTCGAAGTGGCAAGAGAACTAAATTGTAAGTTTTTCACTCCAAGCTCGATAGGGGCATTTGGACCATCTACACCCAAAATAAATACACCTCAAAATACGATCCAGCGACCAACTACGATGTATGGTGTAAACAAAGTCTCTGGTGAATTATTATGTGATTACTATTTTAATAAATTTGGGGTAGATACAAGAGGCTTAAGATTTCCGGGACTCATTTCTTACATGACACCTCCAGGTGGTGGGACAACGGATTATTCAGTTGAAATCTTCTATGAAGCGATAAAAAATAAAGCTTATACATCTTATATTGATAAAGGAACCTATATGGATATGATGTATATGCCTGATGCGTTAAATGCGATTGTGGATTTAATGGAGGCAGATCCTACTAAACTTATTAATCGGAATGCATATAATGTGACAGCCATGAGCTTTGAACCTGAACAGATTGCGAGCGAAATAAAACAGCATATTCCTGAATTTAAGATCGCCTACAAAGTAGACCCTGTACGTCAAGCGATTGCTGAAAGTTGGCCAGAATCGATTGACCCGAGTGCAGCTAAGCGAGAATGGGGCTTTAAAGCAACATTTGATCTTCCGAAAATGACAGAAGATATGTTATCTAAACTAGCCGTAACTTGTTAGTTAAAAAAGTGTCTGAATTCAGGCACTTTTTTTGTGGAAAATAGTTCTTTTGACACGCACAATAAGGACTAGCACCCTTTATACTAAAGGTATAAAAATACTTGAAAAAGGCAAACTTGTTGAAAGGCAAGGACGCAAAGTTATGGGCCTAACGATTTTTTCTTTAAAAATCTATGGTTGCCAAGCTGCCAGGCTCCTTTGACCAGAGCATGGCTTCAAAAGGAGAGCTGAAATTGAAGAAGGTAATGACCATTTGTTTGTTAATGTCTCTTGTATTGACCAATTTTTTAAATCCACAAGCTGTTTCAAAAGTTCATGCGCAAACCACTGCTTCAAAATCGACATGGTTATGGCATACAGCTGAGATTGCTACAAAATCAGCCGAACTACTTCATTTTGCTAGTGCGAACGGAGTTAATATAATCTATTTACAAGTCAATAAAAATGTGGCGATACAGCATTATAAAGATTTTATCAAAAGTGCAGCTGAAAAAGGCATTAAAGTATATGCATTAGATGGCGCACCAAATTGGGTAGCCCCTAAGGGAGCGATCTATCAAGATCAGTTCTTCCAATGGGTAACTGAATACCAAGAAGACGCTTTGCCAATCGAACGCTTTTCAGGTGTGCATCTAGACATTGAGCCATATTTGTACACTGGTTGGAATAGTAACTATAAAAAGACCGTACTAGCTTATCAGAACTTAATCTCAAAAGCAGCAGCAGCTTCAAGCTCGCTGGGTTTAACCTTTGGTGTTGATATGCCATTTTGGTTTGATGAAAGAATGTACAATAATACCTTTGGCAAAGGAACACTTTCTAGCTGGGTCATATCAAAAGTTGATACCACAACAGTCATGGTTTATCGCGATCAGGCAACAGGAGCTAATGGAATTATTGATTTAGTTAGAAATGAAATGAATGATGCAAATAAGCAAGGGAAAAAGATAGAAATTGCCGTTGAAACACTTCAATCATCAGAAGGGGATTTTATCTCTTTTTATGAAGAAGGACAATTCCATATGGACTCACAATTAAACTTAGTTGAAACAGAATTTAGTGGATACTCTAGCTTTCAAGGATTTGGTATTCACTATCTGCAAAGCTGGATGAATTTGAAGCCATAATACGTAAAACAGACAAAGTCCGATTTGGGTTTTGTCTGTTTTTTTTTATTAATTATACAATCGTTTCTTATAACTCTCGTCTAAAGCAATCATTACATCTCGTTCGGTTAATCCGGGTAGTTTTACATGATCGGCAATCATTTTATGTACAGATGGACGCTTTTCTTTGTTTGGCCAGGAGGCTGGGTTCCATAAATCTGAACGTTTAAAAGCCTTTGCGCAATGGATAAAACACTCCTCAATTTCAACCCCAATCCCTAATGTAGGAATATGCCCATTTACAGTCATCTTCCTCAAGTATTCTTGATCCTTAATAATATAAGCTTTGCCATTTATCCTTAAGGTCTCTTCTACCCCCGGAATGAGGAAAAGTAAGCCGACATAAGGATTGGTTAAAATATTACGCATGGAGTCCATACGTTTATTTCCAGGACGATCAGGGATAATAATGTGCTTTTCATCAACAATATAAACAAAGCCAGGTTGGTCACCTCTAGGTGAGACATCACAAGTCCCATTTCGGTGTGATGTAGACATCAGTAGGAATGGGGACATCTTAATAAAGTTTTTGCAGTGTTTATCGAGTGTTGTGATTACCTTATTTGAAGCAATTTTGCTTGGAGTTCCACCAATTAAAGCAGTTAATTCATCTATGGAGGCTACTTTATTCTTGAAAATTTCCGACATTACTCCAACTCCTACCCAGGGAAAATTGTTTTTACTGTTAAAATTATACATTACTTAAGACCGGTTTAGTTTTATTTTAAAGAAAACTTCTTTATAATTAACTCCAATAAGAAATAAAAAACGAATAAGCAACTTAGAAGGGTGTTGTAATTGTGATTAAATGTATTGCAATAGATATGGATGGAACTTTACTGAATGAACATCATGTCGTTAGTGAATTGAATAAAGAGGCCGTCGAATTTGCACAATCGAAAGGGATCGAAGTGGTTATTGCGACAGGTAGATCATATCATGAGGCAAAATACGCTTTAGATGAAGTAGGTATTAAGTGTCCAATCATTTGTGTAAATGGGGCAGAGGTGAGATCGATTTCAGGTGAGAGTGTATATGCGAGTCCCATCAGTCCAGATGTAACACTAAAAATCATGAAAGTGCTAGATGAATCGAAAGCTTATTATGAATTATATACTGCTGATGGAACATATTCTAAAGATTATGAACAAGCCTTAATCATTATCATGGATATCTTCATGAGTCCGAATCTAAAAGTAAATTATGAAGAAACGTTGGCAGAAGCAAAAAAGAGGTTCGAAAATGGACTTATTCATCTAGTGGATGACTTTCAACCAATAGTGAAGGAAATGAATAAGCCGGTGTATAAACTAATATCATTTTCATTTGATCAAAACGTACTTAAGGACCTAATGGAAAGACTGAAATCCATAGATGGAATTGCCCTAAGCTCATCAGGGAAAGAAAACATAGAAATTAACAGCATCGATGCCCAAAAAGGGATTGCCTTAACTGAATTTGTAAAACAAAGGGGAATTACACTACAGGAAACGATGGCAATCGGGGACAACTTTAATGATGTCTCAATGTTTACACAGGTAGGACGGGCTGTAGCAATGGGGAATGCTCCAGAAGACGTAAAAAAACACAGTCACTTTATAACAGAAGCAAATAGTGATGATGGTGTCGGAAAAGAAATATTAAGAGTACTTGAAAGGTAACAGTCATTTACCTAACAAAGGTTGTGCTGAATGCGTTTTTTTATAGTGCATTAAGGGCAGCTTTTTTTTCATACTCTGATGTCTATGACTTGCGAGAGCAAAAAGCGCCTCAGAGGCACACGCATCGTCCGAGGTTTTCCATGGGTGATTCACAGCGAAAGGAGATCTTTTTTCAGACAACCTTACTAAAAGGGCTTTTTAACTCCATGGATACTGAAACAACCTATCAAGTTTCCATCTGAGTTTGTCGAAAAATCAATATTTAAGATATTTCTAAAATAAAATGAGTGATTTCGAAAATAAAACTCTAATATCGAATGTATTCGACAAATTTTCGAAAATAAACTCCGAAATCTAAATGAAATGCTTTGAAATTTTGCAAAAACCCTTTCGTATCGATCACAAATTGTAGCGAATGTACTCTGCAAGTTATTTATGTACAGCCTTACCAAAAAAGAGGAATATTTTAAGTCTTATAGAAAAGATACAACATAATCTAATTTGCATCAGGGGAGAGGTATGAATGAAAATTATCAAGGCACAAGAAAAGCATGTTAATATAGCTAGTTTTTTATTCAATGAGTATCGCCTATTTTACCAACAGGAATATGACCTGGAAGGAGCTCGGAACTATATTTTAGAACGTCTAAAGCAGGGGGACTCTGTTATATTTTTAGCTTGTAGCGAGGATGAGAAAGAAGGTTATGGATTTACACAGCTATATCCATCATTTTCATCAGTATCGATGCGTAAAATTTGGATATTAAATGATTTGTTTGTAGCAGAAAATGCCAGGAGAAATGGAGTTGCAAAGTCACTCATGAATGCTGCAAAAGAATTAGCAGTGAAGACAGAAGCGAAAGGTCTTGCCCTTGAAACAGGAGAAGACAATGTCAATGCACAAAAATTATATGAATCGATAGGGTATGAAAAAGAGTCAGGAGTGTATCACTACTTTTTAACAGTGTAAAAATCCGGTCAGTTGACCGGATTTTTTTTAGGTAGGTCGTTTCTTTTTAGCAGCGGCAATTTCCCCTTGAAAGGATTTAAGCATAGAAAACGTTGTGAGAATGAGAATGATAGCAAGCGGAAATGCACTGACAATAATCGCAGTCTGCATCGCGCTTAAACCACCTGAAGCCATTAATACGACAGCTGAAAGAGCTAAGATGATACCCCAGCTATATTTGACGAAATTAGCGGGTTCAATAGAACCATTTGTTGTTTGCATTCCTAAAACGAAGGTAGCCGAATCTGCTGAAGTAATAAAAAATGTTGAAATTAACAGTAAAGTAATAATTGATAATACATTTGTTAATGGTAGCTGCTGATAAACATAGAATAATGCCGTCTCAACACTTTGTCCTGCAACATTTGTGCCCATGTTATAGTCCAAATAAATCCCTGTTCCACCAAATACCGCAAACCAGAAGGCGCATACAAGTGTAGGGACTAAAAGTACAGCAATAACAAACTCTCTTACTGTTCTACCTCTAGAGACACGAGCGATAAATGTGCCAACGAAAGGTGCCCAAGCAATCCACCAAGCCCAATAAAAGATCGTCCAACCCTGTACCCATGCGGCGCGCTCTTCATTAAAAGGTGCTAAACGCAGGCCCATGCTAGGCAAGTTTTGTATATAACCTCCAAGTGTAGTTGTAAAAAGGTCTAATAGAAATACAGTTGGTCCCATGAAAAGGAAAAGAAACAATAAGGCAACAGCTAAAATCATATTAGCATTACTTAAATACTTAATTCCGCGCTTAATTCCAGTTCCAGCTGAAATTAAAAATAATGCAGTAACAATACTGATGATGATCAATTGAACAGTGAAATTATAAGGAATTCCAAAAAGGTACTCTAATCCACCGTTGATTTGTTGAGAACCCAAACCAAGTGATGCGGCAACTCCGAATATCGTCGCAAAAACTGCGATACAATCAATGAGAACACCAATAGGGCCTTTCGTTTTTTCGCCAAGTAAAGGATAAAGAGTAGCACTCATTAATCCTGGCAAATCTTTTCTGAATTTATAATAAGCTAGAGCAAGTGCTATCGTTGCATATATTGCCCATGCATGAAATCCCCAATGCATATACGTATAACGAAGTGCGACTCTTGCCGCTTGACTTGAGCCAGGCTCAACATCAATTGGTGGGTTTGCAAAGTGAGATACTGGTTCAGATACACCGAAAAATAAAAGTCCGATACCCATACCTGCACTAAATAACATTGCGAACCAGGTTACATTTTTGAATTCTGGTTTATCAGTATCCTTTCCTAATTTAATCTTTCCATATTTACTAAAAATGAGAAATAGTGCAAAGATCAAGAAAAAGGTTGCTGTCAGCTGATAAAACCAACCAAAATTGACGAGGAAAAAACCTTGAGCAATACCCATTGCATTTTCTAAAGATGCTGGGAATGCGACACCCCATATAACAAACAATATAGCGATGACAATTGATATCCAGAATACACTTGTCACTTGTTTTCTCATCATGTCCCCTCCTTTTGCTTTTTCTATTGTTTGGATAGTTGTGAAGTTTTATGTACTAAATGAAAAATAAGGAAGATTATGTGTAATCTTCCGGAGGTTTGAAAATGATTTAGGTTATATAGTTCCATTTGTTATGCTCTACGCCCTTTCCGCGGGCGAGACCGTAAGCCGTCTCGTCGATTGTGGGTTCTATGGAGGTGTTCTGATTCCCTTCCTCATGCCAAAGAAGCAAGAAAGGGAACGAAAGGAGCGTTCTGATTCCCTTCCTCATGCCAAAGAAGCAAGAAAGGGAACGAAAGGAGTATTCTGATTCCCTTCCTCATGCCAAAAATCAAGAAAGGGAACGAAAGAAGTATTCTGATTCCCTTCCTCATGCCAAAAAGCAAAGAAAGGGAATGAAAGGAGTATTCTGATGCCTTACTCAAGGCACCAGAAACGCTAAATATTTTAATAGCTCTCCTAGAAATAAAGTAGTGTCCATTTTCTGTTCGTTGCGATAACTTCACGGGCCCGTTTGCTACAATTGAACTGCTTTTATTTTTTGATTAAATTATTCTGTGCCATTTTCACTAATTCTTTTACCATGCTGCCTCCAATTTGACCGCCGACTTTTCCCGCCTGCTTGGAGGTAAGTGTCCCGTTATAGCCTGTTTCTAAAGGCACTCCTATATCTTCTGCTACCTCATACTTAACTGCATCAGGATCTGTTGAGTCTGAGTGGTAGCCTTTTTCTTTCATAACCGCAGCTTTTAATTGATCTAGGCCTTCTCTTGCTTCTGGAACAAGTGGACGCCGTTTTCTTCTAGCCATTTAAAGCACCTCCTTTTTGTATTATGGCCAGTTGATAAGATTGATATGTTATGCCTTAGAGTTTAAAAATTCAGGAAATCACTCTAAATTCCTAAAAATCTTAACAAACTATTAAAAATCCCTATTTTTATATAAAAAAACAAAAATTTGTGTTTTAAATCCTTGATTTTTGGCTATTCTAGTGATGTAATTGTCACAACCACAAGATTAATAGTAAAATTTCAGTCTAAATGTTGCCAACGTAAGGAAAACGTGGTAAAAATGATATGTGTTCTTTAACGAGAGGAGAAATAAAAATGAATAAAACTGAATTAGTAACTGCAGTAGCAGAAAGCACAGAATTATCAAAAAAGGATGTAACAAAAGCAGTAGATGCTGTATTTGAAGCAATCCAAGATGCATTAGCAAAAGGTGATAAAGTACAATTAATCGGCTTTGGTAATTTCGAAGTTCGTGAGCGTTCAGCACGTAAAGGACGTAACCCACAAACTGGTGAAGAAATTGAAATTGCTGCTAGCAAAGTTCCTGCGTTCAAGCCAGGAAAAGCTTTAAAAGAAGCTGTAAATTAATGATAAAAAGCTGACTCAGATGAGTCAGCTTTTTTCAATCTATCAGAATACTAGTAGCCATCTGAACGACATCTTCAGTAGGTGGCTCAACATGTTCAAGAGGGTACTTCAAGCCAAGAGTTTGCCATTTATAAACCCCGAGCTTATGATAAGGTAGAATTTCTACTTTCTCGACATTTTCCAATGTATCAATAAATGCTCTTAAGTTTTGTAGATCTTCTTTGTTATCTGTGATCCCTGGGACTAAAACATGACGGATCCAAACAGGGATTTTTCGATCTGAGAGATACTTAGCAAATTCTAAAATATGCTCATTGGGTTTACCGGTTAACTTTATATGCTTTTTTGAGTTAATCTGTTTGATATCTAGCAATAATAAATCAGTATATTGTAAAACCTTTGCTAATTTCTCTTGAAATGAAGGATCGTTACTATAACATCCCCCAGAAGTATCAATGGTTGTATGAATACCTAGTTTTTTACATTCTTTAAATAAGGCTAGCAGAAAATCAAGTTGAAGTAACGGTTCCCCGCCACTAACAGTGATTCCACCTTTAGAGGCCTTAATAAACGGTAGATAGGTTTTTAGATCCTTTATAATCTCACTAACTGTTACCTCTCTGCCTTTACCAATTTCCCATGTGTCAGGGTTGTGACAGAACTGACATCTTAACAGGCAGCCTTGTGTGAAAATAATATAGCGTAATCCAGGACCATCCACCGTTCCACAAGATTCAATTGAATGTATATAACCGTTCATCGCCTGAAATCCTCCTTCTTGGGGATGAGACTGCACTACACAAGAAATTCCCCTAATAGATTTAATATAGATAGTATAAGCGAGTCTTTAAATTGTTACTGTGATATTTATTGCACTTAACTCTTCTAGCAGAAATACTGAAATGACCTAGTGTCATTTCAGTATTTCTTTGATTATAGATTATCGTGGAATGTACGGTTAATTACATCAATTTGTTGTTCACGAGTTAGTTTGATAAAGTTTACTGCATATCCAGATACACGAATGGTTAATTGTGGATATTCCTCTGGGTGCTCCATTGCGTCTAATAAAGTCTCGCGGTTAAATACATTGATATTTAGGTGATGACCAAACTTTTCAGAGTATCCATCTAGTATTGCTACTAAGTTTAGAACCTGTGTTTCATCTTCCTTACCTAAAGCTTTTGGTACAATTGAGAACGTGTTTGAAATACCATCTAAAGAAGAATCATATGGTAATTTTGCAACAGAGCTTAATGATGCTAATGCACCTTTTGTATCACGACCATGTAATGGGTTTGCACCTGGTGCAAATGGTTCTCCAGCACGTCTACCATCAGGTGTATTACCTGTTTTCTTACCGTAAACAACGTTAGAAGTAATTGTTAAAATAGACATTGTGTGTAAAGAATCACGGTATGTTTTATGCTTTCTAAGCTTAGTCATGAATGTGTTGACAAGATCGACTGCGATTTGGTCTACAGCATCATCATTGTTACCATACTTAGGGAACTCGCCATCAATTTCAAAGTCAACCACAAGCCCATTTTCATCACGGATTGTTTTAACAGTTGCATATTTGATTGCACTTAATGAGTCGGCCACAACAGATAAACCTGCAATACCAGTTGCCATTGTACGAAGGACATCTGTATCATGTAATGCCATCTCAATGCGCTCGTAAGAATATTTATCATGCATATAGTGGATTACATTTAATGTATTGATATATAGTTCAGCTAACCATTCCATCATTGTATCGAATTTCGCCATAACTTCTTTGTAATCTAATATTTCTGAAGTAATTGGAGCGAATTCTGGTCCTACTTGGAACTTTTGTTTTTCATCAACCCCGCCATTGATTGCGTATAGTAAAGCTTTAGCAAGGTTTGCACGAGCCCCAAAGAACTGCATTTGCTTACCTATTCTCATAGCAGATACGCAGCATGCGATCCCATAGTCATCGCCAAATTGTTCACGCATAATGTCATCATTTTCATATTGAATTGAACTTGTTTTGATAGACATTTTTGCACAGTATTTCTTGAATTCTTCAGGTAATTGTGTTGACCAAAGTACAGTTAAATTTGGCTCAGGTGCTGGGCCTAAATTATCTAATGTGTGCAAGAAACGGAATGAGTTCTTAGTCACCAATGGACGTCCATCTAATGCAACCCCACCGATTGATTCTGTCACCCAAGTTGGATCTCCGCTAAATAACTCATTATAGTCCGGTGTTCGAGCGAATTTCACAAGACGTAATTTCATAACAAAATGATCGACTAATTCTTGTGCCTCTTCTTCTGTTAAGTTTCCGTTTTCTAGGTCGCGCTCAATATAAATATCAAGGAATGAAGAGGTACGACCTAAACTCATTGCTGCACCATTCTGCTCTTTGATTGCTGCTAAATAGCCAAAGTATAACCATTGGAATGCTTCTTTTGCGTTTGTTGCTGGCTCTGAGATATCAAATCCGTAAGCAACTGCTAATTGTTTTAATTCTTGTAATGAACGAATTTGTTCAGAAAGCTCTTCGCGTAGTCGAATCACATCTTCAGACATGGTTCTTAGACCAGCGTTATTCAAATCATTCTTTTTGTCTTGTATTAAACGGTTTACACCATATAAAGCTATACGACGATAGTCACCGATGATTCTTCCACGACCATAAGCATCAGGTAAACCTGTAATGATTCCAGCTTTTCTAGCAGCTTTCATTTCAGAAGTATAAGCATCAAATACACCTTGGTTATGTGTTTTACGGTAATCACTGAAGATCTTACTTACTTCTTCACTTACTTTGAAGCCATAAGATTCAGCCGCTTGCTCAGCCATTCTAATTCCGCCATAAGGTTGAAGAGAACGTTTGAAGGGTTGATCAGTTTGAACTCCAACTACCTTTTCGATTTCTTGATTAAGATATCCTGGGCCATGAGAGGTGATAGTTGATACAATCTCAGTGTCCATATCAAGAACTCCACCATTATCACGTTCTTGTTTCGTTAGCTCGATTACTTGTTTCCAAAGTAATTTAGTGTTTTCTGTTGCATCTGCTAAAAACTCTTCACTTCCTAAATAAGGATTAATATTTGTCAAAATAAAATCTCGAACATTCACTTCTTTTGTCCATTTACCTTCTACAAAACCTTCCCAATGTTTCATATAGAAAACCTCCTTAAGTTTATATAACAGTTGTTAAAATATTTATATAACAGTTTCTACTATTAGCATACTACCTCATAGCAATTTATAACAGGGGGTAGTGGTGAAATATTTGTGAAATTTTGAGCATTATCTTTTTAAACCCTTTTATATAAGGGTTTAAAGATTAAAAATCTTTGTCATGAAGTTAGGGTGTTTCAAATCGTTAAAATTACTTTTTAAAATGAATTTTTGTAATAATACTATAACAGTTTTTGTGTAAATAAAATCTGTACTATAGTGTATTGGTTATTTTCGTGAAAATATCAGATAGATATGATAGAGTAAAATAGAAATTTTATTTAGTACTTAAAAAAATTTTATCACATTATAAATTTGACAACTGTGATGATTTTAACAGCTTGCTGAAAGAGGAATAATAATGGAGAAAAGAATTAATTGCTTTCATTGTGAACATTTTTATACAACCTGGGACCAAAACTTCCCAAAGGGGTGTAAAGCCTTTAATTTTAAAACGAAAAGTATGCCATCGATGGCTGTCCGTCAATCATCTGGGGCAAACTGTTTGAAATTTACGGAGAAAACGAAAAAACGATTGTTGAGGTGAATTATTGTGAACATTTCATTAACTCAAGTAATAGATAAAATGACTGCTGAACTAGTAAAAGCAAAGCAAGAAGATAACTATATAAAGGTAAGAGAAAGTCTTGTCATTATTAAGTCGTTATGTGAACTAGCTCTTGATGAAGAAGTAGAGATACATACAAGTGATCACTCAATTAAGCCGACTAATATAGATCCACGACCACCTTCATTAGCCCCTTCCAAACCAAAGCTCCAACTTGAAGATGGAAACGGTGATTCCTTGTTTGATTTTTAGAAAAGCTCTTTACAGATAAAGAAAAGTCCAAGATATTCCACCAATAACCTTTTTCTAACTTGGTAAATCTAATGAAGAGATGTATAGCTAAGAAGGAGGTTACACTCATGCAAAATCCAGCTTCAGGTGGAATTACAAATGGAAACAACGGTGGCAACTTTGTATTACCGTTTATTGATGAATTGGACGGAGATAATAGAAATGCAAAGTTAACAGAAGATCGTTATGAAATTTATGTGAACCAAGAATACGTGGGAAATAAAACCCTTTTAAATGAAAATGATACACTTGGTGATGTAGATGACTTTCTTAAAGTGCAAGGATTTACAAATTTCCAGTCATCTTTAAGTGGTGATCATTATGTGATTGAAGCTAGCGACAAATCGGAAGATATTAAAAATGCAATTTCTGTATATCTTCATAACCGATAATAAAAATGAGGGGAATTAGCCCCTCGTTTTTTTAATGCTTTTAAACTGATGTATGATGCTATAATGTACATATAAAAAGTAATTGTTTGGAGGGTTGATTTAGAAATGAAGATCTTTTTAATTCTAGGTGCAGTTAATGCATTTTTAGCAGTGGCATTAGGAGCTTTTGGAGCACACGGGCTCGAAGGTAAACTAACTGAGAAGTATTTAAAAGTATGGGAAACAGGTGTAACATACCATATGTACCATGCACTGGGATTGTTATTTATCGCATTTTTAGCAAATAAATTTCCAGACTCTGGGATGGTTAACCTCTCGGGTTGGTTAATGATGGTAGGGATTATACTCTTTTCCGGAAGTTTATATGTGTTAAGTACTTCAGGAATCAAGGTGTTAGGTGCTATTACACCTCTAGGTGGCGTCGCATTCTTAATAGCATGGGTTCTTGTGGTTTTAACAGCAATTAGAGAATTATAAATGTAAATTAACGTAAAAGGACCAACTCATTTAGAGTTGGTCTTTGTCTTAAGCCTATCTAGGTGCATAAGTGCTTAGCCCAGGAACTCCTGCTGCATACGGATATTCATAGTCAAGCTCTTCCTCAAAAGTAACATAATCTAAATAAACCATTAATAATAAATATCTCATACCGGTTTGTGGATCACTTAGAATGATATGATCACGACCTGCTGCTTCAATAATTCCTTTAAATACTTTTGCATTCCATTGTGCATTGTTTTCAAATGTCATATAAACAGTTGCAAGCTTTCCTTTATTTAAGCGTAGAATATTTTCAATATAAGATTGCTCTAAAGGTAACATACCTGGCTCTTGACCTAGAGCTGGCGCTGCTGTTGGCTGCTGATATGGCAATTGATAATAAGGCGTTTGTCCTGGTGCTTGCTGTTGATAAGTTACCGCTGGTGGTGCCTGGTAATTTCCTGGGTAACCATAGCCTGCTGTTGCTGTAGGATCCGTATAACCAGCATATGGGTTATATCCCGTGCTTGGAGAATAACCATACCCAGCATATGGGTTTTGCTGCCTTGCTTCATTTTCTTGATTTTGATTTTGTTGTTGACTCATGTAGAGTACCTCCTCGAATCGATAAGTATAGACGTACCTTTTTCTCTAAAAATGTTAGCTACCTTCAAACAAGTAAGTTCGATAAGTACTAGGGCATCCAGACTATAATGTGAATAGAAACAGTGCTTTGTGGAAAAATAACCCAAATAACTCTTTATTAGCATATGAATGAGGTGAAAATGGGTTCCAAAAAAGCCAAAAAAATTTTAAAATTGCTAACTAACAAGTCACTATAAACCTTATGAGGATTAGTGGAAATATATGCCAGTCCATCTTTAATTGTTTTATTTTCATTTTTAAAATCGCTCGAAGGAGATACATAACTGTATCAATTTTGGAGAGAGAATACAAACAACTTCATTGCAAAACCAATGAAGTGAAATTCGAACAATATAAAAAGTACACCTGTCACTAAAAAGGTGTACTTTAATAGAACTTCTTTTATCATGAGAAGTAATTAGTTAATATGTAAGAAATGATTTATATTCTCTTTTGGTAAAATATGGCCAACAAAGAATGTACCAAATTCTCCGTATCTAGCACTTACTTCATCAAAACGCATTTCATATACTAGCTTTTTAAATTGAAGAACATCATCAGAAAATAATGTCACTCCCCATTCATAATCATCAAATCCTACTGAACCTGAAATGATTTGCTTAACTTTCCCAGCATATTGACGTCCGATCATTCCGTGACTTCTCATTAAGTTACGGCGCTCTTCCATCGGCAGCATATACCAGTTATCGGTACCTAGACGGCGTTTGTCCATAGGATAGAAACAAACATATTTACTTTCTGGTAAAGTTGGATATAAACGTGCCAAAATCTGTGGGTTTTCGTAAGGATTCTCGCCAGCAGGTAAGTAGTTGCTAAGTTCTACAACAGAGACGTATGAATGAACTGGTATTGTAAATTCAGCTAGCTTTGATTTATTAAATTCCATTTCCATTTCATTGAGTTCTTCCATTGTTGGGCGTAAAAGCATCATCATAAAGTCAGCTTTTTGACCAATGATTGAATAAAGAGCCTGACTCCCTTGTTTCTCATCTTGGGCAATTTCCCATTTTTTTAATAACTCAACATATTCAGCAATAGCCGTTTGGCGCTCATCGTTTGAAATGCTTTTCCATAATGTCCAATCAATTGTACGGAAATCATGTAGACAATACCAACCATCTAACGTTTGTGCAGCTTCACTCATTTAAATCACTCCTATTTTATAACTAGTACAATCTATCCATAAATAATATATCATAGTTTAGCCGATAGCCAATGGATTAAACCCTTAAAACTCTGACAGTTTTATAAACATTGTTGGGCTCTTTTACGTCATATAAACTAAATTAAATTATATTTTCCGTCATTTTTTTTAAAAAGGTAAAAAAAGTTGTCACTCTACTTAGTTTATTATGTATTTAGGCGACATCTAAAAGTAGTAGATTTTACGAAAAAAAATACATTCAAGAATATAGGAGTAGGAACTGAAATATAAGGGAAAATAAAGTTGACATTCACAAAATTGTTAAAACACTTTTGTTGCATTTTATAAAAAAAGGTTTAACCTATAGGATGGTACATATAATTGCTAGGAGGATTTTCTGTGAGTTTATTTGATGTTTTGAAAGATAAAGTGTCTGGGAAACAACTAAAAATTGTCTTTCCTGAAGGTCTAGATGAGCGTATTTTAGCTGCTGTTAGCAGATTAGCAAAAGAAAACATTCTAACACCAATCGTGGTAGGAAATAAGGATGAAGTGAATCAAAAAGCAACTGCTCTTGGCGTTTCACTAGAAGGCGTAGAAGTGTTCGACCCTAACAACTATCCTGAGATGGACCAACTAGTTACTTCTTTTGTCGAAAGAAGAAAAGGGAAAGCAACTGAAGAGGATGCGCATAAAATACTGCTTGACGAAAACTACTTTGGAACAATGCTTGTATATACTAACAAAGCGCACGGTCTTGTAAGTGGTGCAGCTCACTCAACAGCTGACACTGTACGTCCAGCTTTACAAATCATTAAAACAAAAGCTGGAGTAAAGAAGACGTCTGGTGTATTCATTATGGTTCGTGAAGATGAAAAATATGTGTTCGCAGATTGTGCTATTAATATTTCTCCGGATAGTCAAGACCTTGCTGAAATTGCTATCGAAAGTGCAAGAACAGCTTCTATGTTTGAAATCGAACCAAGAGTTGCGATGCTAAGCTTCTCAACGAAAGGCTCAGCAAAATCTCCTGAGACGGAAAAAGTGGTTCAAGCAACAAAAATTGCTCAAGAACTAGATCCAAGCTTAGTTCTAGATGGTGAGTTCCAATTTGATGCTGCATTCGTTCCGTCGGTAGCAGAAAAGAAGGCACCAGGAGCAATCCTAAAAGGTGATGCTAATGTATTCATCTTCCCTAGCCTAGAGGCGGGTAATATTGGCTATAAAATTGCACAACGCTTAGGTAACTTTGAAGCAGTTGGGCCAATTCTACAAGGCCTTAATGCACCAGTCAATGACCTTTCGCGTGGGTGTAATGAAGAAGATGTGTATAAGCTAGCATTAATTACTGCTGCTCAAGCACTATAATAGTTTGAATGTTGAAAAGGATAGTCTAATTGGCTATCTTTTTTTTATTATTTGGAAAATGATGACGAGAATATTGGATATGGGCAGGAGATCATAAGTATTGGTTAGACTTACGAGTTGGAGAGAGTTCCACTCAAGAAGCCAGGATGCGGGGGAACGCTCCGTTAAAGAGAGTCTACGCGGAAATCCGACGAGTTTGAGGGAAAATCGGGCGGGAGGTACTCACGGAGAGGTTCGGACCGAAGAAAATCCGGCGGGTTTGAGGGGAAATCGGGCGGGAGGCCTTCACGAAGAGATCCCCGTCGAAGAAATCCGGCGAGTCAAGGGGAAAATCGGGCCGAAAAGAAAGGAAATCCGGCGGGTTTGAGGGAAAATCAGGCGAGAGGCCTTCACGGAGAGATCCCCGTCGAAGAAATCCGGCGAGTCAAGGGGGAAATCGGGCCGAAAAGAAAGGAAATCCGGCGGGTTTGAGGGGAAATCGGGCGGGAGGCCTTCACGGAGAGATCCCCGTCGAAGAAATCCGGCGAGTCAAGGGGGAAATCGGGCCGAAAAGAAAGGAAATGCGGCGGGTTTGAGGGGAAATCGGGCGGGAGGCCTTCACGGAGAGATCCCCGTCGAAGAAATCCGGCGCAAGGCCTTCATGCAGACAGCCACCCAAAAATATCCGAGATCTCCATACCGAAATGGAAGATGTACCTCGGCAATCCCATTCCACCGTTTTTCATGCTATAATGAGAACGTTTAGCTAGTAAAGTGATGCGATAGGAGTAATTCATAGTGAAAAGTCTATTAACACAGCCGGAATGGCGAATTATTGATCATACAAGTCTTGGTCCATCATTTGATGCGATGCAATCATTTGCCTATGACGATACACTTTGTTTTTCAGTTGGAAAAGGAAGCAGCCCCTCGACTACAAGAGCTTGGGTCCATCATAATACGATTGTTCTCGGCATCCAGGATACAAAGCTGCCGTTTTTAAAAGAAGGTAAAGAATTTTTAGAAAAACATGGCTATCGCGTGATAGTAAGAAATTCAGGTGGCCTTGCTGTTGTTTTGGACGAGGGTGTTCTTAATATCTCTCTTATCTTACCTGATGCACAAAAGCATATTGATATTAATCGTGGCTATGATGCCATGTTGGAGTTAATAAATGCACTATTAGTCGGTGAAGAAGTCTCAATTGATGCAAGGGAAATTGTAGGGTCTTATTGTCCTGGGAGCTATGATCTTAGTATTGCCGGGAAAAAGTTTGCGGGAATTTCACAGCGAAGATTAAGAGGCGGAATTGCTGTGCAAATTTATCTTTGTCTAACAAATAGTGGGGCAGAAAGAGCGGACTTAGTTCGCCAGTTCTATGAGATTTCTCTTAAAAATGAAGAAACGCGTTTTGACTTTCCGAAAATTGTACCAGAAACAATGGCATCTTTATCGGAATTACTTCAAAAGGAGCTTTCTGTTCAACAAATGATGCTAAGGTTACTGCAGATATTAAAAAGTAAAAGTAACCAAATTTTCACATCCCAAATAACAGCAAATGAAAGTAACCTTTTTCAGGAAAATTACCAGCGCATGGTTGAGCGGAATCACAAGGCTTTTATATAGAAGGTTTTGTTCTGGATATTTTTGGTGATATAATATTGCCACAGCATGAAAATAGCGCTTATAGCAAAAATAAACCCGCCTATCAGTTTGATAAGCGGGTTACTATTTAAATAGATAATTATTTATTCAGCAACCTTTTCTAGGTTTCCGTTACGATCCATCTTAAATTTTGTAGATGGACGCTCTTCTTCTTCAAATAGTACAAGCTTTCTTGCACGGTTCATGATTTTCATTAGTGTTTCATAGTCTTCTTGAATATTAAGTGATTTCTTTTCTAGTTGCTCTACTTTTTGTTCAAGTGCTTTATTGGCCTCTGCAATTTCTTTATTTTCTCTTTTTAATCTCTCATTCTCTTTTTGTAAAGCGGAAACTCCACTTGTTCTATTTTGCATAGTGCTTAGAAAAGAGATAACTTGATCGATTGTTAATTGAGCTTTAGTAATAGAAGCACTAAACGCAGTTGGATTTTCATTTATTACAGGCTTTTCATAATCAGTAACCTCAATATGTTCCTCAAAACTATCTAGTGATGGAACAGGTGGTGTATATAGTAATTTCTTTTTAACAGGCTGATGTTGACCTAAAGCACGCTGTCTTTGTTTTCTTTGTTTTTTCGCAAGTTGAAGGGCTTTTTCATAGTTATGTCTCACAACTGCATTCCAACGAAATCCGCAAGCTGCAGAAGTTCTATTTAATTCATCTCCTACCTCATCGAACGCATTTAATTGTGTACTACCTTCTCTAACATGTCTTAAAACAGTTTCTGCTAATAATAAATCGTTTTCTTCAGTCCAAGCATCTTGTCTTTCTTTTATCATTTTTTTCAACTCCTACTTCAAGTATAGTAATATTTTTCAACCATTTAAGTGGTTGATAGTTTTGCATTTTTTGTTAAACATATAATTGCGGTGATTTTGATATTTCTATAATTGACAAGTGTTCAGGATTTTATACATTAAAACTCTAAAAGGATAGTAGATTTGGTTATATTTAGTGTCTTGCCCAGTCACTTTTAGGTGGGATTATATTGTAATTGGCTTTGTTCAGTTGCATTAAAAGATAATAATATGTAAAATATCCTTTAGTATAAAAAGGCTCTTCTCTTAAAAAATGTTGGTTTTAAAATGAGTTTTAAAGTGGGAAATGTCATTTGTTAATAATTTCAGAAGAATGACGCGATAACACTTGGTTCAGTGTTAACACCACTTAAAATCATTCGCTTTTTAAGGTAGCCTATAATAATGGAGCAATTTCCTATACAAAATAGGAATCGATGATAGAAAGAAGGATTCAAGATGGCAAATGAGTTTAGAATATGTGATGACTGTCAAGCGACAAACATTAAGACACTAGTTCCTCGTTTGAAAAAAATAGATGAACAGGCATCAATAGATATTGCATGCCAATCCTACTGTGGACCAGGCCGAAAAAAATCGTTTGCGTTCGTAAACAACCGCCCAGTTTCCGCCCTTACCGAGGATGAACTAATCGAAAAAATTGAAAAAAAGCTAAGCAAGTAACAAGAATCACCTTTCGAGAATCACAACAAAGGTGATTTTTTCATTTAGAATGTTAATATCATACGAATGCAACTTGCTAACCCCAATAATTTTAAGGTTAGACTTCCATGCTAATTTGATTCGCAGCATGGAAACTGAAAATGTTTGCTCACCATGTGTGGAATGAGCGAAGAGCCACTTGACTCCTGCGGGATATGCGGTCAGCGTGAGACCCCGCAGGAGCCGTAAAGCGACGAGGAGGCTCACGAACCGCCCCGCGGAAAGCAAGTGGATCGCAGCGAATGACTCACTAAGCCTAGTTATTTTAACTAAAAAAACAAAATCGATTTTTGACCAAAAATGGGTTTTTTTGTCTAACATAAGGCCTTATAATAGTAGATACATGTAACGATGGAAGAGGTTAAAATACATGACATATGCGAATGAAAAACTAAGTGAAGAAAAGGTTTTTAAAGACCCTGTACACCGTTATGTCCATGTCAGGGACAAGGTAATCTGGGACCTAATTGCCACAACTGAGTTTCAAAGACTTCGTCGTATTAGGCAACTTGGTACCACCTATGTTACCTTTCATGGAGCAGAACACAGTCGTTTTAACCATTCCTTAGGTGTTTATGAGATCGTAAGAAGAATGACCGATGATATTTTTGTGGATCGTCCATATTGGGAAAAGAGTGAACGTCTTTTATGTCTCTGTGCAGCTCTCCTTCATGATCTAGGACATGGTCCTTTTTCCCATTCGTTTGAAAAAGTCTTTCATCTTGACCATGAAGATTTTACACAGGGAATTATTTTGGGTGATACAGAGGTTAATAGTGTCCTAAAAAAAGTGGCAAAAGACTTCCCTAAGAAAGTCGCAGAAGTGATCGCTAAAACTTATGAAAATAAGCTCGTGGTTAGTATGATATCAAGTCAAATTGATGCCGATCGAATGGATTATTTACAACGCGATGCTTATTATACTGGGGTAAGTTATGGCCATTTTGATATGGAGCGAATTTTACGTGTAATGAGACCACAAGAAGATCAAGTGGTAGTAAAAAGCAGTGGCATGCATGCAATTGAAGATTATATAATGAGTCGTTATCAAATGTATTGGCAAGTATATTTTCATCCGGTCACTAGGAGCTCAGAGGTTATACTGACAAAGATTTTGCATCGTGCGAAAAAACTCTTTGAACAGAATTATGACTTTAAAACGAAGCCAACCCATTTTTATTCAATTTTTAAAAATGAAGTTTCCATTAAGGATTATGTAAAACTTGATGAGGCTGTTATTCTCTTCTATTTTCAAGCTTGGCAGGAAGAAGAGGATGAAATTTTAAAGGACTTATGCACAAGGTTCATTGATCGCAAGTTGTTTAAGTATGTAGAATTTAATCCGAGTGAACAAATGATGGAATTAATGGAGCTTACGAATTTATTTAAAAAAGCAGGGATTAATCCTGACTACTATTTGGTTGTGGACTCATCCTCAGATTTACCATACGATTTTTATCGTCCAGGAGAGGAAGAAGAAAGGTTACCGATTCATCTCCTTATGCCAAGTGGAGAAATTCGAGAACTTTCACGTCAATCTGAAATTGTAGATGCAATTTCCGGTAAAAGACGGACAGACCATAAGCTTTATTTTCCGGAGGACTTAGTTAGGAGTCTTTCATCTAAATCTACGGTAAAAAAGAAAATTAAAGAGCTTTTAGATATACAGTAAAGCTCATAAAATAAGATAATAGATGAGGAGATGACGGGGATTGTTAACCGGACACGCTAAAATCATGAAAGCTTTTTCGGCTGCGGGGGAAATTATCGGTCGAAAAAAATTGCAAAAAATGATCTATATCGCAAAGAAGATTGATTTTCCATTCTTTGAAAAATATAATTTTCACTTCTATGGTCCTTATTCAGAAGAACTTACGTTAAAAGTAGAAGAACTATGTAACTTGGGCTTCTTAAATGAAATTAAGGAAAAAAAAGGTGGATACAGTCAATATAAATATACATTAACTGAAAAAGGGGAACAGTTTCTAAGCCACTACGAATTGGACATGCCCCCTTTAAATGAAACCATGCAAAATTTAAATGAACAAAATGCCAGATTTCTTGAATTAGTATCAACTGTTCTTTACTTTGATAATTTACCTAAGGAAGAAGTAAAGGAAAAGATTTTCACCCTAAAAAGCAAACAACGTTATACAGAAGAAGAAGTTGATGAGGCATATAATTACATTGCTTCAATCCAAAAGCAAGTAGTAACAAACTAAAATCAAGCAATTGTTGGCCGGACCTTTTTGCGAATGTGTATTTGCACCATGGCGCATGAAAATGGTTGCTCACTTTGTGTGGAATGAGCGAAGAGCCGCTCGACTCCTGCGGGATATGCCGTCAGCGTGAGACCCCGCAGGAGCAGCAAGCGACGAGGAGGCTCACGAACGGCCCCGCGGAAAGCGAGTGGATCGCAGCGAATGCAACTCACTAACCTAGGCGTTTTCAGGTTAGACATAAATGCAATAAAGCCATAGTACTTTAAGGTAGCTATTAAAATAGCTACCTTTTTTTTACAGATTTTAAACGAGTTCAACTGGAAATCCTAAAGTTGTTACATACAACATAATAATAGGGAGATGTTAAAATGCAACAACACGATAATCATGGATTTGCACCAGATGAATTTAAGCTATCAAAATCTGGATTTGACCCAAAAATGCCTGGTCACACAACATCGCACCAAAATGAAATGATCCTTCGCCAAGAGCCACGTACTGCCAAAAAGCAAGGAAGTGGTATCAGTCTTCCTTATGAAACAAGATTAGAGATGGGTCTGCAACTTGATGAGCATATGTGCGCTTTAACTGTAGCGCTACATCAATATAATAAACACCACTGGTTAACAGAAGGAGCAGAAAGTTTCTTAAGCTTACACCACCTTCTAGATGAGCATAGAGAAAAAACGATGAAACATATTGATGAGATTGGTGAGAGAGTGGCAAGACTGGGGGTGGTTCCAACTGCACACCCTGTTACACAGCATGAGATATCATATATCAAACATGAGGTTGAAGGTCGTTACACAATGAGAGATTTCATTCGTAATGACCTAGAGCATGAAATTAAGATTCAAGGGATGCTGCGCAAAACAATTGATCGTGCACATGAATTAAAGGATTTTGGAACAGTCCAAGTATTGGAAGAAGTGCTAACGGATCGCGAGGATTTAGGTTATCACTTATGGAGTGTTCTTGAGGATGATTCACTTGTTCGTGGCATGACCCATATTTTAGATGGTAAAGCAGATTTAGCTGACAATCGCCATTTAAACGATAATTTAATTCAATAATATTAAAAAAGGCTGTCGAACATAAAACGACAGCCTTTCTTATACCAAACAAACTTGTAAAGAATTTCTCTACAAATCCGCCACACCTTATTGGTCACTTAGTCTTTTTCCACCAACGGCATAGTTGTTTTTAGTCATTTCTTCGATGAACACAACGATATTTTCCTTTGGAGCACCAGTTGTTTCTGAAACAGCTGCAGTTACTTTTTCTGCGAGAGCCTTCTTTTGGTCTTCAGTACGTCCTTCTAGCATTTTTACAGTTACGTATGGCATGAGCATTTTCTCCTTTTTTAACTAAATAGTATAGTCATTATTTTATCTTATCTACAGCTATATTGTATACTAATGGTAATCTAGAAATGAAAAGGAGAAACTGTGTGGAAACTCTTGAACAATTTTTAGCATTTCCTTTAGAATTAATCCCGTTTGTTGTTATCTCACTTTTAATTGCATTTACAGTGCATGAATTTGCTCACGCATGGGTTGCTTATAAATTTGGTGATCCAACAGCAAAAAATCAGGGCAGACTAACATTATCACCAATTGCCCATTTAGACCCGATTGGAACGTTACTGATTTTTATTGCAGGCTTTGGGTGGGCCAGACCAGTTCCTGTAAATCGGTTTTATTTTAAAAATCCTCGACTAGCTGGAATCTTTGTATCTGTCGCAGGTCCAGTGAGCAACTTAATTGTCGCGGCTGTAACTATTTTTCTTTTTTACATACTTGCATCCATTGGCGTTCTATCTGCAATGCCACCTGATGTTCAATTAGGTGTAGAGCAGTTTGTTAACGTCCTTATTCGATTGAATATCATGCTATTTGTATTTAACTTGTTGCCGTTTCCACCACTTGATGGATATCGAATTATAGAGGATTTAGCTCCAGCTACGATTCGGGCAAAAATGACACAATATGAAAGCTATGGGATTATTTTATTCTTATTTTTAGTCATCACACCACTTGATGCTTATACGATCACACCATTTTTACAAAATGGAATGTCTATCGTAGAAAATATATTAATCACACTATTTAGTCCAATTTTTGGTTTTTAAGAAATTTCATTGTAGGAGGGTTCATATATGGAAGGTAAGAAAAAAAATATAGGCTTTAACATTATTAAAAATGATCCAACAGATGGGCATGGAGGATATGGAATTGGAGCGCTTAGCTTAGATAATGTATCGCCTGTTTTTATCGATATCAATGAAGAAGATGTGTTTGTTGATATTGGTGCCATGCATGCAAGAAGTGTCGTTGAAAAGGGAATTAAGTTTCTTCCAAACAAAGAGGATGTTCCGAATGGTAAGCCATTTTGGCTAGTATGGGTAACCATTGACCGCCAGGAGAAGGGTCCTTATTATGCGGGTGTAACAGCTTGTGAAATGACAGTTGATCGTGAAATTCGACGTGGGTATAAATCATTACCCGATCATGTAAACAAGATGGATAAATCTCTTAAGAGAAAAATGATGGTTGATTTTATGGATGAAAAATCAAAAATACTATTATCAGCATTTCTACAAAAGCATGATGCAGGTATGTGGGAGCGCTCTTCTGATGAGTTAAAGAATTCTTTAAAGGTAAGTTCATAAATGTGACGATTTTGTGAACGGAAAATGTTCTGCTTGAGCTTTTTTAATAAAATAAGTACACTTAATTTACAATGTTAACGCATTGATACTAGGACAAGGAAACCCCGGGCTTACACATCCCGGGGTTTTCTATATTATTATAGTGAAAAAGTGATTTAATTTACTTCAACTCTCTACCAATCCCAATCAAAAATACGTTTAAACCAACTCTTCTTTTCTTTTTCTTCATTCGGTTGCTTTTCCGGTTCTTCAATGATCTCAACATGATGTTCTTGACAGTATTCCGTTGGTTCTGTACCTGCAACAAAATAGGTTAAGCGAGTAACTGGACATTCTTTTGTTGCTAAAAGTCCATTATCTGGGTTTACACGAACACCGACTACTCCCTCAGGTGAACGAAACGGAAGCACAGCCATGTCATGATGGGCTTCTTCCATAAACTCAGACCATATTTCCTTCGCATACGTCTTTTCAGCTGTCAAATCAATCGTATGATCTCTATCATATCCGGTCCAAACCGTTGCCAACAACTGTGGAGAATAACCAATCATCCAGCTATCGGTTTTCGTTGTTCCCGTTTTCCCTGCATAATGTCTCGTTAATTTATCGGCAATGGTAGACCCAGTCACCTTTGTATAATCATTAAGCTTTTCATCAAAGATTCCAGTCAGTAGGTGTGTTAATACATAGGCATGATTCGGGTTAAGCACTTGCTCTTTTGTAGGGGTATTTTCATAGATGACCTCACCCTTATGGTTGACTACCTTTGTAATAAAAATAGGTTCTTGCTTAAATCCTCCATTTGCGATCGTACTGTAAGCTCTGGCCATATCAATAGGCTTAACGTTGGAAGTTCCTAATGCAAGTGAAGGAACTGCTGCAAGTTTACTCGTAATCCCTAATTTTCTGGAGGTATCGACTAAAGTATCCTCACCTAGAAAGATGTGTGTTTTTACAGCATAAACATTATCTGAAAGTGCGATCGCTTGAGCTAAGGTGATTTGATCATTGGCATAATAGTTATTAAAATTATGTGGCGTATATCTTGCACGGCCATCATCAAATGTAAAAGAAGTAACCTCACTCCGCATCGTTGTCGAAGGAGTAAATCCTTTTTCTAGTGCTGCGTAATATAGGAATGGCTTAAATGTTGAACCAGGCTGTCTCTCGGCTTGGGTGACTCGATTAAATGGACTCTTGTCATAATCCTTACCACCAACAAGTGCCTTAACTTCACCGGATTGTTGATCCATGGCAACAAAACCAACCTGTATCTCTGAATCTTTATGAATTGTTTCTTTAATGGTTTCTTCGGCAATTTGCTGAAGCTCGGGATTAAGGGTTGTATAGACTCTCAGCCCACTTGTGTTAATCGTTTCCTGATCAAGCTTGAGCGTTCTAACTAATGCTTTTTTCACTTCATCTTGAAAATATGGGGCGATT
Source organism: Litchfieldia alkalitelluris (assembly GCF_002019645.1). Lineage (GTDB taxonomy): Bacteria > Bacillota > Bacilli > Bacillales > Bacillaceae_L > Litchfieldia > Litchfieldia alkalitelluris. Next base: position 521,452 of record NZ_KV917374.1, read on the forward strand.
TTTGGTCGTTGCATTTCTGTTCCAAAACTATAATCTAGTTTTTCAGCAAAAATAGTTTCAATCTCTTCTTCTGCAATATATCCATTTTCATACATAGCAGAAAGGATAATTTTTTGGCGGTTTTTTGCCGCATCTTTGTTTATTTTAGGCGAATAAAGACTTGGTCCTTTTGGTATACCAGCTAACAAAGCAGCCTCCCCAATGGTTAAGTCCTTTGCATGCTTCCCGAAATAATAGTTTGCTGCAGCTTCAATTCCGTAGGCACCATGACCATAATAAATGGTATTCAGGTAGCCTTCTAATATCTCATCTTTACTATAATTAAGCTCTAACCGAATGGTATATAATGCTTCTGTAATTTTTCGATTCCAAGTTTTATCATGACTCAAAAATAGATTTCTAGCATATTGCTGAGTGATTGTACTAGCTCCTTGGACTTTAGCTCTCGCTTTTATATCGGCAATGATGGCAGCCACAATTCGCTTATAGGCAAAACCGTGATGTCGGTAAAATCCTCGATCCTCAATGGACAAGGTTGCATAAATAACATTAGGGTTCATTTCATCAAGAGTAACCCAATATCGTCTCTCCCCATAATGTGTTTCACCGATTAATGACTGATCGGCGGCATATAATAAAGTCGATTGTGGCACGGCTAAAGGTGGGGCGCCTTTCGACTTGGCATATACGATAATTCCGGTTATAAAAAGCATCATTACGATTAATAAAATGAGACCTAAGAAGAAAAAAGCACGCAAATACTTAATCGTTGCTCTCATTTTCTTATTTGTGATGATCTCCAATAAAATCACCTCACATTAGGCAATCTCTATAAGAATAGCCGATTTATTTTGTTACCAGGATTTCTCGGCGGTTCCCAACCTTTTTTTAGCTCCTTAACTTACTGATAAAACATTTGCGATGGCGGAAGACTTCTGAAATCGATAGAATTCAAGAAGGTTCCCGTAATGCTCATAAGCAAATAACACACTAGTATTTAAGGCAGCTTATCTTTAATAGAGATGCTTTTATAGAATAAATAATCATATAACATTCAGTATTAAGTCCTTTCAGTCTTTTTAAACCTCTATCTTCTAAAAAATGAAAATTTTTCTTGAAATTTTAGTAGATTGCTCTATACTTTGATACGTTGGCTTTTCAGTAGACAGATTCTTTCCTAAAAAGATTGTTCTTATAAAGAAGAAGATTGAAGTAATATGTTTTTATTTAAACCAATAGGGAACGATAGAACATAGAGAATTTAATATGATAAAAATGAGATGATATGAAGATATTGTGCTTAGGTTATATCAATATCAATGAAGGGAAGAGATAATAAAATGGAATTATGGTTTACAGAAAAACAAACAAATAACTTTGGAATTACAGCTAAAATTAATAAAACATTACATACAGAACAAACTGAGTTCCAAAAGCTTGACATGGTTGAAACTGCTGAGTTTGGAAACATGCTAATCCTTGATGGAATGGTTATGACCACACAAAAAGACGAATTCGTTTATCATGAGATGGTTGCACATGTCCCTCTCTTCACTCATCCTAATCCAGAAAACGTACTTGTTGTCGGAGGTGGTGACGGTGGAGTCATTCGTGAGGTTTTAAAACACCCAAGTGTAAAAAAAGCGACACTAGTTGAGATCGATGGAAAAGTGATCGAGTATTCAAAAAAATACCTTCCTGAAATTGCAGGCAAACTTGATGACCCACGTGTTGAAGTAAAAGTGGATGATGGCTTTATGCACATTGCCAAAAGCGAAAATGAATATGACGTAATTATGGTTGATTCGACTGAACCAGTTGGACCAGCTGTGAATTTATTTACAAAAGGCTTTTACGCAGGTATCTCAAAAGCATTAAAGGAAGATGGTGTATTTGTTGCCCAAACAGATAACCCATGGTTTACACCTGAACTAATTTCAAATGTTCAAAATGATGTAAAAGAAATTTTTCCAATCACAAGGCTTTATATTGCCAACATCCCAACATACCCAAGTGGGCTTTGGACATTCACAATCGGATCCAAAAAGCATGATCCGCTAGAAGTAAGTGAAGAACGCTTCCACGAAATCGAAACAAAATACTACACAAAAGAACTACACAAGGCATCTTTTGTATTACCTAAATTTGTAGCAGACCTACTTAGATAATGAACAAGGTTGACCCTTAAAAAATGGGTCAACCTTTTATAAGTATTTTGTCAATTTAGTCTACCCTGAAAAAAAGAAATGCGGAAGGCGCTCGTTCATCGGCGACAGGCATAAGACAAGACGGCTAAAAGGTTGCTCTTTAACCTTCTAGGGTGGATTGACTTAGACCTGAGAGCCGATAGCGCCTGAAGCTAGACACTAAGCTAAGTATAATTTTTCATCCCTCCATGGTGCTAATTTTAATTAGCATGGATGTCTACCCTGAAAATAACATGGGTGCGGAGTTCTAATCGCTGCGATCCACTTGCTTTCCGCGGGGTGGTCCGGGAGCCTCCTCGTCGCCCGGGGGGCTCCTGCGGGGTCTCCCGTGACCACTAGATCCCGCAGGAGCCAAGTGGCTCTCCGCTCATTACACACTGAGGTAAACATGTTCATTCTTCATGGTGCGAAATACTTATTTAGCATGGAAGTCTACCCTGAAAATATTAGTCTCACAAGATAGTCTATAAGAAAAAAGGAGATATTATGATGAAATTTGATGAAGCCTATTCAGGTAATGTTTTTATAAAAAGTCACCCTTCATTTGAAGAAAGTGAAGCAGTAATCTATGGTATGCCAATGGACTGGACAGTTAGTTACCGCCCAGGTTCAAGATTTGGTCCTGCACGTATTCGCGAGGTATCAATCGGATTAGAAGAATACAGCCTTTATTTAGATCGAGAATTAGAAGAGGTAAAATACTATGATGCAGGTGATATTCCGTTACCATTTGGAAACCCTCAAAAAAGTCTGGATATGATTGAAGATTTCGTAGACCAGCTTCTAGCAGCGGATAAATTCCCACTAGGAATGGGTGGGGAGCACTTAGTATCTTGGCCAGTGATGAAGGCTATGTACAAAAAATACCCAGATCTTGCGATTATACATATGGATGCACACACTGATTTACGCGACCATTATGAAGGTGAACCACTTTCACATTCAACACCAATCAAAAAGGTATGTGATTTAATTGGACCTACTAATGTATATTCATTCGGTATCCGTTCAGGGATGAAGGAAGAATTTAAATGGGCAAAAGAAGTAGGCATGCACATTTCACCATTTGAAGTATTAGAACCTTTAAAACAGGTCCTACCTAAGCTTGCTGGGCGTCCAGTGTATGTAACAATAGATATTGATGTCCTAGATCCAGCACATGCACCAGGAACTGGTACAGTAGATGCGGGCGGAATTACTTCCCGAGAATTATTAGCGTCTATTCACGAAATTGCAAAATCTGATATTAAAGTCGTAGGCTGTGATTTAGTTGAGGTTGCTCCGATTTATGATCCGTCAGAACAAACGGCTAATACAGCTAGTAAATTAATTCGTGAAATGATTTTAGGTTGGGTTCAAAAAAGAAAATAAGAAGAGTTATAAAGTGCTCAATTAAGAGGGCACTTTTTTTGTTGTTTTTAACAAAATGTGGCAAATAATTATTGAACATTTTTAATATGCTTATGTTAATAAATGGAAGGGTGGCTGGTAAGCGTGGGAATTCGCTATATTAAAATTGATGCTATTTATTTTGTGATTGGTGTTAGCATGGGGTTGTATATGTCAATCGTACATTCTTACACACTTACATCCGTACATGTTCATGTCAATTTGTTAGGTTGGGTATCAATGGCCATTATCGGAAGTTTATATTATTTATTTCCTAGTGCAGCAGCAAGTAAATTAGCAAAGGTTCAATTTTGGCTTTATAATATTGCTCTACCAATAATGATGATTGGGCTTGCATTTATTGTGCATGGAAACGAAGCGTTTGTTCCTGCAGTTGCAGCAGGTGGTACTGTCGTCGTGATTAGTGTAATTTTATTTGCGATTAATATCATCTTAAATGTTAAACCAAGTAAGAGCCAGGGAGTTAACTCTGGTCATTCAACATCAATATAGTCTTTACGTTTAAAAGTGCTCCTAGTTGTGGGAGTGCTTTTTTTAATAAGTTAGCAACATACAAATTTATGGGGGGATCCTCAAGCTATAACATTAGCTCTATAGATGATAAGAATATTTTGCTCACTCTGTGTCGAATGAGCGGAGAGCCACTTAACTCCTGCGGGATTGAGTGGTCTCGTGAGACCCCGCAGGAGTCCCAGGCGACGAGGAGGCTCACGGACCACCCCGCGGAAAGCAAGTGGATCGCAGCGAATGGAACTCCGCTACCTAAGTTGTTTTCGGGGTAGACTTCTATGCTAAATAAGTATTTCGCACCATGGAGAATGAAAATGTTTATTCCATAGTGTGGAATGAGTGAAGAGCCACTTGACTCCTGCGGGATCTAGCGGTTACGAGAGACCCCGCAGGAGCTCAAAAGCGACGAGGAGGCTCACGAACCGCCCCGCGGAAAGCAAGTGGATCGCAGCGAATGGAACTCCGCTGACCTATGTTATTTTCAGCATAGAAATACTAGAAGAAATCTATAATTTACCCTCGTATAAAAACCCCTCCCTATTGAACTTTCCCAAAAGAATCATTATACTTATTGTCTGTAAACAAACAAGATTAAAACCCATAAGGAGTGTAGCAATTGAGCATTGTTTCTGACACAGGTACTCCTATTCAGCTGAAATTTGTGACTGAAATCAAGGACCAAAATGATAAACAGACTGTTGCATTTGATGCAATTGGTCAATACTACATAAAAGGTAGTCATACATATCTAGTTTTTGTTGAGCCACATGATTTAGGTGAGGTAAAAACAGTTGTGAAAATAAAAAACGAAGAAGTCTTGATTCTTCGTTCGGATGCTGTTACAATGAGACAGCTTTTCCGAAAAGGTGAAGCAACTCAAGGTACATATCAGAGTCAAATAGGCACAATGGGCATGTTAACAAACACAAACAACATTGAATATATATTCTATAAAAATAGCCATAAAGGTAAATTGTTTTTAACATATACACTTGCCCTCCAAGGAGAGCAATCTGGACGATATTCGATTACCATTACATTTAAGGAGGAGAATAAATGAACGTTTTTGATCAAGTAAAAGAGCGCTTGAAAGATGAAATAAAAGCGTCTGTTGTAAAAGCTGGACTAGCTTTAGAAGAACAGATTCCAGATGTAGTCCTAGAAATTCCAAAGGAAAAGGCCCATGGTGATTTTTCTACAAATATGGCGATGCAGTTAGCTCGTATTGCAAAGAAAGCTCCACGAACAATTGCAGATGACATTGTTAATCACTTTGATAAAACAAAAGCGTCGATTGAGAAGATTGAAATTGCAGGACCAGGATTTATTAATTTTTATATGGATAATACATACCTTACTGAGTTAGTTTCAACAATTCTAAAATCGGGTTCACACTATGGTGCAACAAATACTGGCAGAAATCAAAAGGTTCAAGTCGAGTTTGTGTCAGCAAATCCAACTGGTGATCTTCATTTAGGACATGCTAGAGGTGCTGCTGTTGGTGACTCACTTTGTAATATCTTGGCGAAAGCAGGCTATGATGTATCTCGTGAATATTATATTAATGATGCTGGTAACCAAATTAACAATCTAGCAATTTCAGTGGAAACTCGCTATATGCAGGCACTAGGTATGGAAAAAGACATGCCAGAGGATGGTTACCATGGACAAGATATTATTGAGATTGGTAAAACTCTTGCTGCGGAGTTTGGTGATAAATATGTTCATATCCCTGAACAAGAGCGTTTTGACTTTTTCCGTGAATATGGCCTTAAATATGAAATGGCTAAGTTGCAAAAAGATTTAGCAGAATTTAGAGTTGATTTTGATGTTTGGTATTCTGAAACATCACTTTATCATAATGGTAAAATTGATAATGCGCTTGCAACGCTACGTGAAAAGGGCCACATCTATGAAGAAGAAGGGGCAACATGGTTCCGTTCGACAACATATGGTGATGACAAGAATCGTGTATTGAAAAAAAGTGATGGGTCATATACGTATCTAACCCCTGATATTGCTTATCATCAAGATAAGCTTGAGCGTGGTTTTGAAAAGCTGATCAATATATGGGGAGCAGACCATCATGGATATATTCCACGTATGAAGGCAGCAATCCAAGCTTTAGGTTATGCTGAAGATACATTAGAGGTTGAAATCATTCAACTTGTCCATTTATATAAAAATGGTGAAAAAATGAAGATGAGCAAGCGAACAGGTAAGGCAGTTACGATGCGTGATTTAATTGAAGAAGTTGGATTAGATGCTGTTCGTTATTTCTTTGCAATGCGCAGTGCTGATACTCATATGGACTTTGATTTAGATTTGGCAGTCTCAAAGTCTAACGAAAATCCTGTATATTACTCTCAATATGCTCATGCTAGAATTTGCAGTATGCTTCGTTCTGGAGAAGAACTAGGCGTGAATTTAGATGAAAACATAAATTTAGCTCTTATTAATTCAGAAAAAGAAATAGATTTATTGAAGAAATTAGGTGAATTTCCTGCTGCCGTAGCTGAGGCAGCTGAAAAGAGAATTCCACATCGTGTGACGAATTACACGTATGAATTAGCATCAGCTCTTCACAGTTTTTATAATGCAGAGAAGGTACTTGATCAAGAGAATATGGAAAAAACAAAAGCTCGTTTAGGCTTAATGAAAGCAGTACAAATTACCCTTCAAAATGCATTAGCGCTTATTGGAGTATCTGCACCAGAGAAAATGTAATAAATCGTTGACCCTCTAACATGGTGATTAGAGGGTCTTTTTGTTGTAAAGATCCTGCATTCAGCGAGGTATGAAGAAAATTCAGTAGAGAGTACAATCAAAAATCGGGCGAGTTTCAGGATCTAGTGGAGAGCACAGATGAAAATCGGGCGAGCACAGTGGGAAAAGCGGCGGGTTGGAGCGAGAATCCGGCGGGATCAGAAGTAAAACGGGCCAGTGTCAGGATCCAAGTGGAGAGCAGAACCAAAATCGGGCGAGAACAGTCGGAAAAGCGGCGGGTTGGGGCCAGAATGCGGCGGATTCAGAAGCAAAACGGGCCAGTGTCAGGATCCAAGTGGAGAGCACAACCAAAATCGGGCGAGCACAGTGGGAAAAGCGGCGGGTTGGGGCGAGAATGCGGCGGGATCAGAAAAAAATCGGGCCAGTGTCATGAATTCAGTGGAGAGCACAATCAAAATCGGGCGAGAACAGTGGGAAAAGCGGCGGGTTGGAGCGAGAATCCGGCGGAATCTGAATAAAATCGGGCCAGTGTCAGGATCTAGTGGAGAGCAGGAACGAAAATCGGGCGAGCACAGTGGGAAAAGCGGCGGGTTGGAGCGAGAATGCGGCGGGATCAGAAGTAAAACGGGCCAGTGTCAGGATCCAAGTGGAGAGCAGAACCAAAATCGGGCGAGCACAGTCGTAAAAGCGGCGGGTTGGAGCGAGAATGCGGCGGGTTGGAGCCAGAATGCGGCGTGATCTGAAAAAAATCCGGCCAATGTCAGGATCCAGTGGCGAGCGGGAGCAGAATCACCCCCCGGCCTTTGTCAGGATCCTGCAATTCCATAGGTATCACCATATAATGGTTGCTCCAGCCACTCTCTTAACACCACGAATTTTTGATAAATCTCCAACAAGCTGATGTAGTGCTTTGTCCTTTTGTTTCGCTTCAATCATAACGTCTAGATCTTGGCCTACTTCCCTGGCGGCATCAAAAAACGGCCGGATAAATGCAGGGTCAACAAAATCAGCATGGCTTCTAAATTCCTTTTCTGATTTTGGTGAAGATAGATGGACCTTTGGAATCAAGTCCAAATGAGACCATGTTTGAAATATATCTGGAAGAAGCTCAGTCAAGCTACGCTCAGACAGATTTGCTTGGTGATGATGATAATCAAATACAAATGGAATCCTCTCATTTCGGCATACCTCTAACGTTTCCTCTGCTGTGTAAGTTTTATCATCGTTCTCTAGTGACATTCTCTCTTTAACATGATATGGGAGTTGTTTAATATTTTCGTAAAACCGTTTTAGTGCTTCAGTTTTATCACCATATGCTCCACCAACATGGATATTAATAATGGTTCGATCGTGGATTCCCATTCCTTCAAAAAGATCGTAATGATATTGCATATCCTTGACCGCATTAGTGGTAATCGTTTCTTTAGGGCTTGTAAAAAGAGTAAACTGATTCGGGTGCAGACTGACCCTTAAATTGTGTTTTTTGACTAGCTCTCCAATTTCCCTTAGCTCCTTTTTAAAAGGAGTACGAAAATCCCATAATACGTCAGGATGGGTGGCAAGCGGGACAATGGAGGACGACATTCGATATACTTCAATCTCATTGGCGATATTATAATAAAGCATGCGTAACGTATTTCTTAAATTAATCCCTGTAACCTCAAGTAGCTTCTGATATCTCTCCTCTTTATCCATCGCTTTCCATCTAGTAAAGGTTAATGTTCTAGCTGGAGAGCATTCATATAATGAGAGAGCATGAGAGACATAACCAAATCGTATTTTAACCAATCGTCACCGACCCCTAAATTCAATATTTTCATGAAAAAGCGCAAAATATAAGTAACACAGCTGTGCTAGTTATATTTAGCGCTCATCATTTTTATAAGCTTATCTCGTATAAGTTGTTGCTTTTGTACATACTTATAAAATCACTTTAACATAGCAGTGTGGCATCTCTTACCTAATATCAGGAACAACTAGTATATTCCACTTTAAATAGTTCAATGAACAACAATCTTTCTATATTATAGCAATCCTGAGATTAACGTAGAAAACTTTTCTTTCCCTCTTTGAAAAATAGATCTTTGTTTTAATTCATTAAAGGTAATTTGTGAAGCGTTCGCAAAGTCTTTTCGCATTTGACCTTTGACATATTGAATAAATTGGAAATCATAGATAAAACAGTTGACTTCATGATTTAAAAAGAAGCTTCGTTTATCCAGGTTTGCAGTTCCGATATCACAAATTTGATCATCGATGACAATCACTTTTGAATGATAAAATCCTTTTTCATAATAGTAAAATTCAATCCCACTTCTCATTAACGGATTAAAGTAAGGAAAGGCTGCTTCCTTTACAAAGGGATGATCACCCTGACGAGGAATTAGAATTTTAATTTTCACTCCACGGTTTGCAGCATTTATTAATTCTTGAGCGATCATTTTTCCTGGGATAAAATATGGAGATCCTAATAGAATTTCTTCTTGAGCGGTTTTAATTAAATCGGTAAAGTGATGCTGTAGGAACGCGCCATCAGTAGGGACTATCTTCATTGGAATTGGTCCTTCTTGAAGTGTAGGGAAATACTTTGTATTTACAAGTAAGTCCTCACCAGTGGTATCGTGAAAATCATATAAAAACTGTGTTTGTAAATCATTTACGGCTGGACCATCTACTTTTAAATGATAATCACGCCAAAATCCGAACTTTGGATCGCGACCGAGATACTCTTTTCCGATATTAAATCCTCCAACATAGCCCACCTTACCATCAATTACTGTGATTTTCCGATGATTTCTTTCATTTAACGAATACCATATAAATGGGAATTTTGGCTTATGACAATAAAAAAATTGTACACCACTTTCTTTTAAATCCTTGATCATCTTTTTAGGAATCTTATTTCCACCAATATAGTCGACAAGAAGTCTAACTTTAACACCAGCCTCGGCTCGCTCCTTAAGGATGCCTAAAAATTCATGGCTGATTTTATCATTTTTGACAATATAAAATAGAAGATGAATATGCTCTTTAGCGTTTCTTAACTCATCGAAAAGATCTTTGAATAGTTTTTCACCATTGTTGAATAAGATGAGATTTCCCTTTCGTTCTGGATATTCTCGTTTATTTACGGTACTAAGATGCCTTTTGCGTCCCAACTTGAAGTCAAAATATAACCACAACAAAAGGACGGCAACAAGCACAACTATAGAAAGTGTAATCATCATGTGAGTGTATCCTCCAGTCTTAGTGGTTATTTTAGTTTGAACCAATTTTGGGTTGTTTATGAAAAAAGAAATGTCATAAAAGGATTGACTGAATGTTCATTCATTATATAATGGTATTATAATTATTTTTCAGAATATGATTGAAAAACAGGCTCTTTAGCTTTGTCTAAAAGAAAATAATACAGAGGGGGAGTACGAGAATATGGGATTATTATTGGCTAATTTTATTGCATTCGCTATTGTAACCGCTTACGCAATTTATTTATTCGTTTACTTAATTAAAACAAGGGCGGCTTACATTAAATTAGGGAAGAAAGTTGAATTTGATCAAAGAACAAAGGAACGATTAAATAAAGTTTGGGTCAATGTATTTGGGCAAAAAAAGCTTTTAAAAGATAAGAAAAGTGGAATTATTCATGTCATGTTTTTCTATGGGTTTATTCTTGTACAGTTCGGGGCCATTGATTTCATTTGGAAGGGGTTAGTTCCGGGTTCGCATATTCCTCTAGGACCTCTCTATGGTGGCTTTACCTTTTTCCAAGAAATTGTGACGTTCATGATTTTAATCGCTGTTTTCTGGGCATTTCACAGACGTTATATTGAAAAGCTTGTACGTTTAAAGCGAAATTTGAAATCGGGCTTAGTGTTAATTTTTATCGGAGGATTAATGCTGTCAGTGTTATTTGGAAATGGAATGGGGATTATCTGGCATGATCATGGATTAACATGGTCAGAGCCAATTGCGTCAGGATTCGCCTTTCTTTTGGGTGGGATTGGTGAGACTACCGCAATTGTTTTATTTTACATTTCATGGTGGATCCATTTACTTTTCTTATTAACATTTTTAGTGTATGTTCCACAATCAAAACACGCTCATTTAATTGCCGGTCCTGTAAACGTATTTTTAAACCGCTTATCACCTCCTGGTAAACTTGAAGCCATCGATTTTGAAGATGAAACACAAGAGACTTTTGGTGTTGGTAAAATTGAAGACTTCAAACAAACACAGTTAATTGATTTGTACGCCTGTGTGGAGTGTGGCCGTTGCACAAATATGTGTCCAGCTACTGGGACTGGAAAGCTTTTATCACCAATGGACTTAATTTTAAAGTTAAGAGATCATTTAACAGAGAAAGGTGCCGTTGTTACATCGAAAACACCTTGGGTACCAGCTGTTGCTTTTTCACATACTAAAGGAAATCAGTTAGCGCTTGCTTCCAGACAAAATGGATTTGATGAGTCTGCTGCAACACTCGAAATACCATATAATCCAAGCTTGATTGGAGACGTTATTACCGAAGAGGAAATTTGGGCCTGTACGACTTGTCGTAACTGTGAAGATCAATGTCCAGTTATGAATGAACATGTTGATAAAATTATTGATTTAAGAAGATATCTTGTCTTAACAGAAGGAAAGATGGATGCAGATGCACAACGTGCGATGACGAATATTGAACGTCAAGGAAATCCATGGGGATTAAACCGTAAAGAAAAAGAAAACTGGCGTGAAATCGATGAGTCAATCTCTATTCCAACAGTGAAAGAAATGAAAAAATCAGGTGAGGAATTTGAATTTTTATTCTGGGTTGGTTCGATGGGGGCATTCGATAATCGTAGCCAGAAGATTGCACAATCATTTGCTAAGCTGATGAATGAAGCGGGAGTGAAATTTGCAATTTTAGGAAACAAAGAGAAAAACTCAGGAGATACGCCGAGACGCTTAGGAAATGAATTCTTATTCCAAGAGCTTGCCCAAAATAATATCGCCGAGTTTGAGAAAAATGGAGTCACAAAAATTGTGACCATTGATCCTCATGCATACAATACATTTAAAAATGAATATCCTGATTTTGGTTTTACAGGAGAGGTATATCACCATACAGAATTTTTAGCAAAGTTAGTTGAGGAAGGTAAGTTGGTTCCTAAATATGAAGTGAATGAAACCATCACCTTCCATGATTCCTGTTATTTAGGTCGTTACAATGAAGTATATGAACAACCTCGTTCGATCTTAAAAGCCATTCCAGGAGTACAACTTGTTGAGATGGAGAGAAACCGCGAAAAAGGAATGTGCTGTGGAGCAGGCGGTGGCTTAATGTGGATGGAAGAAGATACAGGTACACGTGTTAATGTGGCTAGAACAGAACAAGCCCTTCAAGTAAAGCCAACAATTATCAGCTCGGGCTGCCCATATTGCTTAACGATGCTAAGTGATGGAACAAAAGCGAAAGAAGTAGAAGATAAAGTTGGAACACTTGATGTAGCGGAGCTCTTAGAGAAATCTGTTATTGGGCCAAAGAGGGAGTCAGCTTAAAGATATTAATAGGTTGTTAGATTTAGTGCTCGGCATCAGTCATACTGGTGTCTAGCACTTTCTGTATGTTTTTCCTGTGAAAACAATGGTTATATCCTTAATTAAAAAAAGGAAACTTAGTCTATCTAAATTGAAAAAATTGTAAAATTAACAAGAAATATGTAACAATTTATGAGTGAACGTTCAGTCAAGATTGTGATAGAATAGTAGAGGAATGCTAAAAATTAGAAGATTTCTAATTGTCGAATTTATATAGAGGCAATTAAATGTAAGCGATTACTAATAAATTCGGGGGGATTTATGATGGGGAAAACAGTCATTTTAGGCGGTGCGAGAACTCCAGTTGGAAAGTTCGGTGGCGCTTTAAGTTCGTTGACAGCATCTGAACTTGGTGGAATTGCAATCAAAGAGGCCCTTAATCGGACAAATTTAGCAGCTGAAGACATTGATGAAGTGATCATTGGAAATGTTCTACAAGGGGGACAAGGACAAATTCCATCAAGGCAGGCAGCTAGACATGCAGGAATACCGTGGAATGTAAAGACAGAAACAATAAATAAAGTATGCGCATCTGGTTTTAGAAGTGTGACTTTAGCCGACCAACTGATTCGATTAGGGGATGAAGAAGTGATTGTTGCTGGTGGGATGGAGTCAATGAGTAATGCGCCTTATATTTTACCAAAAGCACGCTGGGGTCTTCGAATGGGGGACAGCAGTGTGAAGGATATGATGATTCACGATGGATTAACATGTAGCTTTGATGGTGTCCATATGGGAGTTTACGGAAGTGGAACTGCAAAGGATCTTGAGATATCGCGAAAAGCACAGGATGAATGGGCGCTAAGAAGTCACCAACGTGCTGTAGCAGCGCTCGAATCAGGTAGACTTTCAGAGGAGATTGTCTCGGTCGAAATAAAGGATCGGAAAGGGAAAATTTCTGTGGTTGAGCATGATGAGGGGCCTCGAAAGGATACTTCACTCGAAAAATTATCATCACTTTCTCCTGTATTTAATGCAGATGGAACGATCACTGCAGGGAATGCACCTGGGATCAATGATGGAGCTGCAGCACTCGTTTTAATGAGTGAAGAGCGTGCTGCAAAAGAAGGAAGAGAGTCACTTGGATTGATCCTTGGACACGCTGAAATTGCGGTAGAGGCAAAAGATTTTCCGAAAACACCAGGTCTTGTTATTGAGAAGCTTTTAAAGAAAACAGGGAAGAGTGTCGATGACATCGACTTATTTGAAATTAATGAGGCATTTGCTGCTGTTTCGTTAGCTAGTATTCAGTTAGCTGGAATAAACCCAGAAAAGGTGAATGTAAATGGAGGAGCAGTTGCACTTGGTCATCCAATTGGCGCGAGTGGCACAAGAATTATTTTAACACTTGTACATGAATTAAAGCGACGAGGTGGAGGTCTAGGTATTGCTGCCATTTGTAGTGGTGGAGGGCAAGGAGATGCGATCTTAATTGAAGTCAAGTAGGTACAAGGGGGAGAAAACATGAGCATTGGACAGGTAATGGTTGTCGGTGCAGGGCAAATGGGATCTGGAATTGCACAGGTTTGTGCAGCTGCTGGGTACTCGGTGTTTCTTTATGACTTAAATGAAGATGGCCTAGAAAAAGGCTACCAAACAATAAAAGCTAATTTACAACGACAGGTTGATAAGGGACGAATCACTTCGGATGAAAGAGACAAGGTACTAGGTAACTTAACACCAACTTCTAAATTATATGACGGAGTTCAATCCGATCTTTTTATTGAAGCGATCGTGGAAAACATAGAGGTAAAGAAACAGCTTTTTAAGAAGCTTTCCGATATTTCAAAACCGACCGCCATTTTAGCATCCAACACATCTTCACTACCGATAACAGAGATTGCTGCAGCAACAAGCTGTCCAGAACGTGTTATCGGGATGCATTTTATGAATCCTGTACCAGTTATGAAGCTAGTCGAGGTGATTAGAGGATTAGCAACGAGTGATGATGTATTTAATCAAGTTGCAGACATGACGGAAAACTTAAAGAAAGTCGCTGTCGAGGTGAATGATTTTCCTGGATTTGTATCTAATCGAGTGTTAATGCCGATGATTAATGAAGCTATTTTTACCGTTTATGAAGGGGTGGCTACTCCTGAGGTGGTCGATGAGGTGATGAAATTGGGTATGAATCATCCTATGGGACCATTAACATTAGCTGATTTTATTGGACTTGATACATGTCTTTACATTATGGAAACTCTACATGAAGGCTTTGGTGATGATAAATACCGACCATGCCCATTACTTCGAAAGTATGTGAGTGCAGGCTGGTTGGGTCGTAAAACGGGTCGAGGATTTTATCAATATAGTCAATAAAAAATTTTAGCTGGAGGCATCCTCATGAATCTGCAATTTACACACGAACAAGAAATGATGAGGAAAATGGTACGGGATTTTGCTAGAGAAGAAGTGAAGCCATTTATAGAGCGAATGGAGCAAGGTGAATTTCCTAGAGAAGTCCTAAAGAAAATGGCGGAGCTCGGGTTGATGGGAATTACAGCACCAAGTCAATATGGCGGAGCAGAGATGGATTTTACCTCTTATATTATCGCTATTCATGAGCTATCAAAGGTAAGTGCAACAGTTGGGGTTATTTTATCAGTCCACACGTCTGTAGGAACGAATCCAATACTTGCTTTTGGAACCGCTTATCAAAAGGAAAGATATGTACCGAAACTGGCTAGTGGGGAGTATTTAGGGGCATTTTGTTTAACTGAACCAAGTTCTGGTTCAGACGCAGCGAGCTTAAAAACAAAAGCAGTCAAACAAGGTGATTTTTATTTTTTAAACGGATCGAAAATCTTCATCACTAATGGTGGTGAAGCAGACGTATATATTGTTTTTGCACGCACAAATCCAGAGATACCGGGAAGTAAGGGCATTAGTGCGTTTATTGTAGATAAAGATACGGAAGGCTTTTTCATTGGTAAAGATGAGAAAAAGATGGGTCTACATGGGTCAAGAACCGTTTCATTGAGTTTCGAGAATGCTAAAGTGCCTGCAAGTAATCTCCTAGGAGCAGAAGGAGACGGCTTCAAGGTTGCACTAGCTAATTTAGAGGTTGGACGTATTGGAATTGCAGCACAAGCATTAGGAATCGCCGAAGCTGCACTAGAACATGCAACGAATTATGCCAAGGAGCGAGTTCAGTTTGGGAAGCCAATAGCTCATCAACAGGGAGTTGGCTTTAAGCTCGCAGATATGGCGACGTCTGTTGAGGCTGCAAAGCTATTAGTCTATCAAGCAGCTGATTTACGGACAAAAGGAATTCCATGTGGCAAACAAGCATCAATGGCGAAGCTGTTTGCTTCAAAAACAGCGATGGAGGTAGCCACTGAGGCAATTCAAGTGTATGGCGGGTATGGATACACAAAGGAATACCCAGTTGAGCGTTTTTTCCGAGATGCCAAAGTATGTGAGATTTATGAGGGAACGAGTGAAATCCAACGATTAGTCATTAGCAAGAGCTTATAAGGTGGGTGTATTCAACATGAACTTTAAATTAAGTGAAGAACATGAAATGATCCGGAAAATGGTTAGAAGTTTTGCAACGAATGAAGTGGCACCAACTGCAGCCGAAAGAGATGAAGAGGAACGATTTGATCGAGAAATTTTTAATAAAATGGCTGAGTTAGGGCTTACTGGTATCCCATGGCCAGAAGAATATGGCGGAATTGGGAGTGACTATTTAGCTTATTGTATCGCAGTAGAAGAATTATCAAGAGTATGTGCATCCATAGGTGTAACTCTGTCAGCACATACCTCCCTTGCAGGCTGGCCTGTTTACAAATTTGGGACGGAACAACAAAAACAAAAATACTTAAGACCGATGGCTGAGGGCAAGAAGATGGGAGCATATGGACTTACTGAGTCAGGCTCCGGGTCTGATGCTGGTGCAATGAAAACGACAGCCGTACTAGATGGCGACGATTATATTTTAAATGGCTCGAAAATCTTTATTACAAATGGCGGAGAAGCAGAAATCTATATTGTGTTCGCTTTGACAGATCCAACATCAAAGCATAAAGGAACAAGTGCATTTATCGTAGAAAGTAACATGCCAGGATTTTCGGTAGGGAAGAAAGAGAAAAAGTTAGGAATCCGTTCATCACCAACAACGGAAATTATTTTTGAGGATTGTCGTGTACCAAAAGAAAATCTTTTAGGTGAGGAAGGTCAAGGCTTTAAGATTGCAATGATGACGTTAGACGGTGGTAGAAATGGAATTGCCGCACAAGCAGTCGGGATTGCTCAAGGGGCATTAGATGCAGCTGTTGACTACTCAAAGGAGCGCGTTCAATTCGGTAAACCCATATCTGCCCAACAAGGAGTCGGCTTTAAGCTAGCAGATATGGCGACAAGTATTGAAGCAGCTCGCCTTTTAACGTATCAGGCGGCTTGGCTCGAATCGGAAGGACTGCCTTACGGAAAAGAATCAGCGATGTCTAAACTGTTTGCGGGTGATACCGCAATGAAGGTGACAACAGACGCGGTTCAAGTCTTTGGTGGGTATGGCTATACGAAGGATTATCCCGTTGAGCGGTTTATGAGAGATGCAAAAATTACACAAATCTATGAAGGCACTCAGGAAATTCAAAGGCTTGTGATTTCAAGAATGTTAACAAATTAGATAGAGATAACTTTAGCTAGGGAGATATAAATGATTTCTCTAGCTGTATTTTGTAAAGGGGATGTGATGAAATGTGCAAAAGCGGACGGTTCATGCTTCAGTAAAGGACGAACGATTAATAAAAAAGCGCCGTGATCAAATGATTAAAGGGGCAGTTACTCTTTTTAAACAAAAGGGGTTTCATCGGACAACAACAAGAGAAATCGCGAAAGCGGCTGGATTTAGTATAGGCACGCTCTATGAATATATTAAAAGTAAAGAAGATATACTCTATTTAGTTTGTGATAGCATTTATGACCATGTAACTGAACGGTTGGAGGAGGCTATTAATTCCCGAGCAGGTAGTCTTCAAAGTCTTAAACAAGCAATCGCCCATCATTTTAGAGTGATGGATGAAATGCAGGACGAGGTACTTGTTATGTATCAGGAAGCAAAGTCATTATCTAAGGATGCCCTTCCATATGTGCTGAATAAGGAGAATGATTTAGCAAAAGTATTTGAAAAGATGATTATAAGCTGTGTTGAAAATGGTGAACTAGAGATTAAAGAAGCAGAAATTCCGCTAATTGCTCACAGTATCATTGTTCAAGGACAAATGTGGGGATTCAGACGCTGGGTATTGCAAAAACACTATACTCTTGATGAATATATTAATATCCAAACAAACCTTATCTTAAATGGCTTAACCAAAAAGTTGTAGTAGAGGAAGTTCGGGAAATTCGGGTAGTGACACTACGCAAAGAGTTCGACAAAATTCGGGCGGTGACAGGCACCGCCCGAAAAGGAGGATGACTGTGGAAAGGTATAGGTCCCAAAATCATGTGCGGTTTATTACGGCGTCGAGTTTGTTTGATGGGCACGATGCGTCGATTAATATTATGAGGAGGATGCTTCAGGCGAGCGGGGCAGAGGTGATTCATCTTGGGCATAATCGTTCGGTTGATGAGATTGTGAAGGCGGCTATCCAGGAGGATGTTCAGGGGATAGCGGTGTCATCTTATCAAGGGGGGCATGTTGAATATTTCAAGTATATGTATGATTGCTTGCAGGAAAAGGGTGCAAGTCATATAAAAATATATGGTGGTGGCGGTGGTGTCATCATTCCGCGAGAGATTAAAGAGCTCCATGAGTATGGAATTGCACGAATTTTCTCACCTGAAGACGGACGAAAATTAGGACTTCAGGGCATGATTGATAAGATGATGGTGGAGTGTGATTACGCTCTTACAGCTAAAGTAAACGATGAAATCGAAAGACTTAAAGAGGGCGAAGACCAAGCGATCGCAAGACTGATTACAATTGCGGAAAATCGGTTAGATCATACAAATGAAGTTGCGGCAACAGCTGAAACGGTGTTAGAAAAAGTAAAGGATTTAGCAAGGGATATACCTGTCGTGGGAATTACAGGAACAGGTGGAGCGGGTAAAAGCTCATTAACGGATGAATTAATACGAAGATTTATTAATGAAATGCCAACAAAAAAGGTGGCGATTGTATCAATCGATCCCACGAAGCAAAAAACGGGTGGAGCACTTCTAGGTGATAGAATTCGAATGAATGCTATATTTTCCCCAAATGTCTATATGCGGAGCTTAGCCACAAGACAATCCAAGTCAGAGCTTTCTTTAGCGATAAAAGATGCTTTAACGGTATTAAAGGCAGCTGATTTTGACCTGATTATCGTTGAAACGAGTGGAATAGGTCAAGGTGATGCAGAGATTATGGAGATATGTGATCTTGCATTGTATGTCATGACGAGTGAATTTGGGGCACCTTCTCAGCTTGAAAAAATTGATATGATTGACTACGCGGACCTTATCGTCATTAACAAATTTGAACGAAAAGGCTCAGAGGATGCGAAACGACAGGTTCAAAAACAATATCAGCGAAGTCACTTGTTTTTCGAGAAAGAGCTAGATGAGATGCCTGTTTATGGTACCATAGCAAGTCAATTTAATGATCCTGGAACGAACACGCTTTTTGTGGCACTAATTAATCTTATTAATGAAAAATTCAATTTTAGCTGGCAAACGACTTTAGAAAAAACAATTGAAGTTCAAAAGCAAACCGTCATTATACCAACTGATCGTCGATATTATTTACGTGAGATATCTGAAACGGTTCGCAATTATCATAAAAAAGCAGAAGAACAAGTGAACTATGCCCGTAAACTATTTCAAATTCAAGGTACGATTGAAGCTCTAGGGATGAACAATACGAGTGAGGAGATAAAACAACCTCTTTATGACCTGCAAACTGAGTATGAAAATAAGTTAACAGATGAGTCGAAGAAGATTTTAGATCAATGGCATGAGCAAAAAGCAATTTATGCAAAAGAGAAAATGATTACAAAAATTAGAGATAAAGAGATTGTAACCATCCTCAGAACGGTAAGTCTATCGGGATTATCGATTGCTAAAATTTCTCTTCCTAAATACGAAGACTTTGGAGAAATTTTAAGGTGGGTATATAGAGAAAATGTGCCAGGCTCCTTTCCTTTTACTGCAGGAGTATTTCCATTTAAAAGAGAGGGAGAAGATCCGAAAAGACAATTTGCAGGTGAAGGCACCCCCGATCGAACAAACCGTCGCTTTCATTACTTATCAAAAGATGATTCAGCAAAAAGACTGAGCACCGCCTTTGATTCCGTCACACTATATGGCGAGGATCCGGCATACAGACCTGATATTTATGGTAAGGTTGGCGAGAGTGGTGTAAGCGTTTGCAATCTTGATGATATGAAAAAATTATATGCTGGGTTTGATTTATGTCATCCATCAACATCGGTTTCAATGACCATTAATGGTCCAGCACCAATCATTTTAGCGATGTTTATGAACACAGCCATTTATCAACAGGTCGAAAAAACAATCCAACAGCTAGGACGATCTCTTACTGATGAGGAATACGATGAAGTGAAAAACAGAACACTTCAAACGGTTAGAGGAACAGTTCAAGCTGATATTTTAAAAGAAGATCAAGGCCAAAATACGTGTATTTTCTCAACAGAGTTTGCCTTACGAATGATGGGAGATATTCAGGAATATTTTATAAAAAATAAAGTAAGAAACTATTATTCAGTTTCTATTTCCGGATATCATATTGCTGAAGCAGGGGCTAATCCGATATCTCAGCTCGCATTTACATTATCAAATGGCTTCACATATGTGGAGTATTATTTAAGCCGTGGGATGAATATCGATGATTTCGCTCCCAACCTGTCATTCTTCTTCAGTAATGGACTTGATCCTGAATACACGGTGATTGGTCGTGTAGCAAGACGAATTTGGGCAACTGTAATGAGAGATAAATATGGTGCAAATGAGAGAAGTCAAAAGCTTAAGTATCATATTCAAACATCTGGACGATCACTGCATGCTCAAGAAATTGATTTTAATGATATAAGAACAACTTTACAAGCCTTGATGGCACTTCATGATAATTGTAATTCGTTGCATACAAATGCCTATGATGAAGCTATCACGACACCGACTGAAGAATCAGTTCGACGTGCGATGGCGATTCAAATGATTATCACTAAAGAACATGGGCTAACAAAAAATGAAAACCCATTACAGGGTTCATTTATTGTTGAGGAATTAACAGATCTTGTTGAAGAAGCAGTATTACAGGAATTCGAACGAATCAATGATCGTGGCGGAGTGTTAGGTGCGATGGAAACTCAATATCAGCGTGGGAAAATTCAAGATGAGTCGATGTTTTATGAAATGAAAAAACATACGGGAGAGCTTCCGATCATTGGGGTGAATACCTATCTAAATCCAAATCCACCATCAGAGGAAGATTTGAATAGCATTGAATTAGCCAGAGCGTCAAAGGAAGAAAAGGAGCTTCAGATACAAAATTTAAATGAGTTTAAAACGAGAAATCAATCAAAGGTTGATGAAGCGTTGGTGAAATTAAAGCAGGCTGCTGTTAATAATGAGAATATATTTGAACAGTTACTTGAGACGGTTCAAGTAGCGAGTTTAGGTCAAATTACGAATGCCCTTTATGAGGTCGGGGGGCAGTATCGCCGGAATATGTAATGTGTATGGTGTCAGGTGCCAAGGGAAACTATATGGTATCTGGCAGCTTTTTTTAGTGGGCCAAATTATGGTGTTTATCTTCAAAATAACTTAGGTTGCGGAGTTCCAATCGCTGCGATCCACTTTCCGGATATCGCGGGGGTGGTTTGTGAGCGTCCCGTGTCGAAGCTGTGCTCCTGTGTGGTTGTCTGAATGCTTTTACTGATACTGAAAGCCGAAGAGGGAACGAAAGACGTTGTCAGATTCCCTTGCTGGTGGCAAAAGTCGAAAAAAGGGAACGAAAGGTGCTGTCAGATTCCTTTACTGGTGCTAAAAGTCGAAGAAAGGGAACGAAAGGTGCTGTCAGATTCCTTTACTGGTGCTAAAAGTCGAAGAAAGGGAACGAAAGGTGCTGTCAGATTCCTTTACTGGTGCTAAAAGTCGAAGAAAGGGAACGAAAGGTGCTGTCAGATTCCTTTACTGGTGCTAAAAGTCGAAGAAAGGGAACGAAAGACGTTGTCAGATTCCCTTGCTGATGTCAAAAGTCGAAGAAAGGGAACGAAAGACGTTGTCAGATTCCCTTGCTGATGCTAAAAGTCGAAGAAAGGGAACGAAAGGCGCTGTCTGAATCTCGATTGATCTTTGTGGTGCCATCCAGCACTTGAAGTTGTTATCAATGCTTCTCAACTTTTTGTGATTTTTACATTTTTTCGAGATTATGTATAATAAGGTAGCATAAACTAGTTGATTTTGTTTATAATGAATGATATGTGTATTCTAGGACAAATATGGCAACAGCTTTGTACTACATAAATTTTAATCATATTACATATTAGTAAATGAATTTTTACAATTGAAAGGGAGTGCCTTCATGGCTGTGGAACAATACTCACCAGAACAATTAAAAGAAATGTCAATGCTAGAGGTTGCATATCTAGTATTTAAAAGTAAAAAGCAAGCAATCACATTTAATCAATTATTAGATGAGGTTGTTGGGATATTAGGTCTTTCCAAGGCGCAAGTGAACTCAAAGGTTGCTCAATTTTATACAGATATCAACATCGACGGTCGTTTTATTTGTATCGGTGAAGCTGGTTGGGGACTTAGAAGCTGGTACCCATATGAGCAAATAGACGAAGAAGTAACAACACCAATCAAGCCTAAGAAGAAGAAGGCTAAAAAAGCAGCAGAAGATGATGATTTAGATGTATTAGATTATGACGAAGAAGAATTAGATTATGATGATTTAGATGAGTACGAAGAGGAAGATCTTGATGAGGATCTTGATGAAGAAGACGACGATGATGCAGATGAAGTTGATGCTGATTTCGATGAAGATGATAGCTTCGACGATGAAGAAGATGAGCTTGTCGAGGAAGAAGATGAGTTTGAACTAGAAGATGATCTTGATGAAGAAGAACTAGATGAAGAGGAAGATGAAGAACTCTAAGTCACATCTTGACTTTTTAAAACGGACTATGTACAATACTTTTTGGGCTCTATAAAAAGAGTGATGATTACATTTAATGTTTCGCTCCCTTACATTTGTAAGTGGAGCGTTTTTATTTTTATAGGATATTCTTAAATACCTTTTTATAAATGGATTACATCTCCACCTCCTCCGAATTGGCAATCTCCAGTAATGGGTATATTCTTCGACTAAAAGCACGGAAATAGCCTACAAAAAAGTTTCGCCTAATTTACAAATCATTTTCGCTCTTTTTGAGCAAACTTTAACTAACATTTAGAATCGAAAGGGGAAAGACGATGACAAAGTATATTTTTGTAACAGGTGGCGTAGTATCTTCGCTCGGAAAAGGGATCGTTGCAGCGTCATTAGGACGATTATTGAAAAATAGAGGTTTAAGTGTAACAATTCAAAAGTTTGATCCATACATAAACGTTGACCCAGGAACAATGAGTCCTTATCAGCACGGTGAGGTTTTTGTTACGGATGATGGTGCGGAAACAGACCTTGACTTAGGTCACTATGAACGTTTTATTGATATTAACTTATCTAAATTAAGCAATGTTACTACAGGTAAAATCTACTCAACGGTTTTAAGAAAAGAACGCCGTGGTGATTATCTTGGAGGAACGGTTCAGGTTATTCCACATATCACAAATGAAATTAAAGAGCGTGTTTTTAGAGCAGGTAGAGAAACGAACGCGGATGTGGTTATCACAGAAATAGGTGGAACAGTTGGTGATATCGAGTCACTTCCATACCTAGAAGCAATTCGTCAGATTAAAAGTGATATCGGTCGTCAAAATGTAATGTATATTCACTGTACGCTAGTACCTTACATTAAGGCTGCAAAAGAAATGAAAACAAAACCAACTCAGCATAGTGTAAAAGAATTACGAAGCTTAGGAATTCAACCAAATGTGATTGTCGTTCGTACAGAAGCGCCGATCTCACAAGATATGAAAGATAAAATTGCGTTATTCTGTGATATTGATGAGCGAGCTGTTATCGAATCAAGAGATGCTGAAACTCTTTATTCAGTACCACTTGCCCTTCAAGATCAAAAACTTGATGAAATCACTTGTGAACATCTCCAACTAAACTGCAATGAAGCGGATATGACAGAGTGGAGAGAGCTTGTTGAACGAGTAACAAACCTTTCAAAAACAACGAAAATTGCGCTTGTAGGAAAATATGTTGAGTTACAAGATGCTTATATTTCAGTTGTCGAAGCTATGCGTCATGCGGGTTATGCTTTTGATGCAGATGTTTCTATTAAGTGGATTAACTCAGAAGAAGTAAATGCGGATAATGCAAACGAGTTATTATCTGATGTGGACGGAATCCTTGTTCCTGGTGGATTTGGAGATCGAGGAATCGAAGGGAAAATTTCAACGATTAAGTATGCCCGTGAAAATAAAATCCCGATGCTTGGGATATGTTTAGGCATGCAGCTTGCTAGCATCGAATTTGCACGTAATGTACTAGGGTTAGAAGGCGCACATTCAGCAGAAATCGCTCCTGAAACACCGTACCCAATCATTGACTTACTTCCAGAACAAAAGGATATTGAGGATTTAGGTGGAACATTACGACTTGGCCTTCAACCTTGTAAGTTAGTAGAAGGAACAAAGGCATATGAAGCTTACCAAGACGAGGTAGTCTATGAGCGTCATCGTCACCGTTATGAATTCAACAACCAATTCCGTCAAGCAATGGAAGCTGAAGGTTTTGTTTTCTCTGGGACAAGCCCAGATGGAAGACTTGTGGAAATCATTGAGCTAAAAGACCATCCATGGTTCGTAGCATCACAATTCCATCCAGAATTTATCTCAAGACCAACAAGACCACAACCATTATTCCGTGAATTCATTCATGCTTCACTCGTGAATTCTGAGAAGTTATAAGAGGTAAAGAATACACATTACTCATTGATTGAGGAAATGTGTATTCTTTTTTATTAGAATATTAAAGGGAATGTGGTAGACTACAATGCTACAGGTTTGCTTGATGATTGCTTATATCTGGTCGTGATTTGGGTGATTTCAGCGACTTCGATACATTGCCAAAGTAAAAGCAAGACGGAAGTGATCATAGGACCTCTATGATCCAGTTGCCAAGGCGAAAGCAAGGAGAAAGTAAATCATAGGCCTTCTATGATCCAGTTGCCTGAGCGAAAACAAGGAGAAAATGAATCATAGACCTTCTATGATCCAGTTGCCTGAGCGAAAACAAGGAGAAAGTGAATCATAGACCTTCTATGATCCAGTTGCCTGAGCGAAAACAAGGAGAAAGTGAATCAAAGGCCATCTATGATCAAGTTACGTGAACGAAAACGAGGAGAAAGTGAATCATAGTCCCTCTATGATGTAGCTGTCCAAACTAGACTAATCTCCAAACCTAATCTTTAGGATAGAATTCCATGCTAAGTGGATCATAGCGAATGGAACTCCGCATCATAAGTTATTTTCAGGGTCGCTTTTAATTAATACCGAACCGGAGAAAAAGGAATCAGTTTAGGTTCACTAACCGGTGATGTCTCTTGAGCTTCTAGAATCAATGAAAGCAGCTTTAATCTTTGCTTCTGAGAAACACCCTTTACTGACTTATGAAAGAAACCTTTCTTGTTTGAATCCACTTTATGAACAAAAACTAAATCTCTTACAGGAATAATATCAATAGATTGACCATACCTTCCCACAGCAGAAATTAATTTCAAATCTTTAAAGCTTCCCTCATCAGCCACCCACCAAAGATAACCATAACCATAAACAGACTTGGAAGGAACATCGAATTTAACAGAAGTGCTTTTCGCTATCCAAGATTGAGGGACGATTTGCTTATCTTTCCATTTACCATTATTTAAATACAGTAAGCCAAAACGGGCCAAATCTCTTGTAGACATTCGAAATAAGTACGCTGGGTGAACGGATTTGTTTTTATCATAATGATAGGTGGTTTCATCAAGCTGAAAATCTTCCATTCCAATAGGTTCTGCGATGTACTTTTGAAAATCTTGAAACAGATCTCCTTTTGTTTTGTGATTATAAATCGTCCCCAGTACATTAAAATCCCAGTTATTATAATAAAAATGAGTTCCAGGTGATTTTGAGCCGCGTTTTGGTCGTTTTGCCATCATACGTCTAGATTCTTCGCTTGCTGGATGATAAATTCCGGAGCTTGAAGACATTAACTGAGCAACGGTAGCTTCTTTTTCAGTAGATGATAAAGGTGAATGATCCTCAATACCAAGCATACCTACTGTATCGTTAAGTGAAAGATTCCCTTGATGAAGCTGGATACCATATAAGGAGTTCAGCAAGCTTTTTCGAATCGAATGAATATTGGTATTTGATGTAACATCTCTCCCCATGCGAATACTACTTTTCCATCTTGAATCACCATGGCTGCTGTTGAATGAAGGGACCTGAAGTAATCCTCAGCTACATCTAATTTGTGTTGTGACCATCCGGCTTGTTCTGGGGATTCATATTGTAACCAGGTTGATGAAACGTGTTCCTTCGGGGGAGGTTGATTTGAGGTGGCACTAAGTAAGAAGAAGCATAGCAAACCCAGTTAGAGTAATGAGAATTCTAAACACTTGAAATACCTCCCTAAAGATGCCTTTTTCACTATCTTTCCTAATGTAGGACATTATAAACAATGATTATCTAACATATTACTGCTATTCTTGAGAAAGCAAAGGCTAATCCAGCCAAATTATGTTTTTAGCTTGTCCCAACTCCCTATCCCTTGCTATAAAACTACTGTAAATTATATTATCAATATATAATATAGAAAATTCTCAATTTGTTGATTGCTCTTATAATTGATTAAATTCGTTTTTTTTATAGCGGTAAAACCAGTAAGCTATACCGAAATACAAATAGAAGGGAGAGGTATTATTTTGGAATACAAATTATCCCCGTTAGGTGATCAAGCCATCGTGATTGAACTTGGAGAATCCATTAGTCTAGCAATTCATGATAAAGTAAAACAACTGTCATCGATCTTTGATACATTTAATGAAGATTGGTTTGTAGAATACATCCCAGCCTTTGCAACGATCACAATATTCTACGATCCTGTGGTTATTGTGAAAAAATATAAAAGTATTCTATCTCCATATGAATATGTTTGTGAAAATATAAAAAAACTTATCGTATCAGAACCGTCGAAGGGTATAGCCGAAACTAGAACGATTCAAGTTCCAGTTTGTTATGAAGGAGAGTACGCTCCAGATTTACTTGATGTTGCCAGTTACAATCAGTTAACTCCTGAAGAGGTTGTTAAAATACATACATCTGGTGACTATACAGTCTATATGATCGGATTTGCCCCTGGATTTCCGTATGTTGGTGGAATGTCTGGAAAAATTGCAACCCCTAGAAAAGCAACACCTAGATTAAAGATTCCAGCTGGGTCAGTAGGAATTGCTGGGGAACAAACAGGAATTTATCCTTTGGAGACGCCGGGTGGTTGGCAGATCATTGGGCGGACACCTTTACAATTATTTCAACCAAATCAGGAGAGTCCGAGTTTACTAAGAGCAGGCGATAAACTTCAATTTTTCCCAATCACCTCTAAAGACTATGAGAATTATGGAGGTGTCCAACATGTTAAAAGTAATTAAGCCTGGGCTGTTATCAACTCTTCAGGATAAAGGAAGGGTTGGCTATCAAAAGTTTGGTGTTGTAACAAACGGGGCCATGGATCCTTTAGCCCACCGTCTTGCAAACATCCTCGTTGGAAATCAGGAAAATGAAGCAACACTTGAATGCACCATGGTAGGTCCAGTCGTCCATTTTGAAAGTGATACACTTATTTCAATTTGTGGTGCGGAGATGACACCGACAATTAATGGTGTTCCCGTTAAGTTATGGAGACCTGTGTTGGTCTATGGAGGAAGTGTGTTGAAATTCGGTCATGCAGAAAAAGGGTGTAGGGCCTATCTTGCCGTTGCAGGTGGATACCATATTCAATCTGTGATGGAAAGTAAATCAACCTACTTAAGAGCAAAATTCGGTGGATACCATGGGAGAACGCTTCAATCAGGTGATATTTTGAAATTCGGCGAAATGAGTGAACTATCACAAAAAATATTCATGTATCTCGATAAAAGTACAAAAGAAAGTCCAGCATCATTCTCTGCTGCTACCTGGTCTGTCTCACAGAATGCCATCCCTTTTTATAAAAAAAATCCACTGGTTCGAATTATAGGAGGAAGGCAATTTCATTTATTTTCGGAAGAAAGCAAGAACGACTTTCTTCAATCATCCTATAAAATCACTTCACAATCTGATCGAATGGGATATAGGTTAAATGGTCCTTTATTAAAATTAGAAACAGGACGAGAAATGTTATCGGAAGCGGTTTCTTTTGGCACAGTCCAAGTTCCCGCGGATGGTCAACCGATTATTTTAATGGCAGACCGGCAGACAACAGGAGGTTATCCTAAAATTGCGCAAATCATCACCGTAGATCTTCCGGCGATTGCTCAAGCATCTCCAAATGAAGAAATCACCTTCTTAGAAATTAGTCATCAAGAGGCGGAACAGCTTTTAATTACACAGGAAGAAACCATAGCTGAACTAAAACAAGGGGTATTACAGCCTTTCCTGAACGGGAAAGCCTACTCCTTCAGGCGTGGGATGAAAGTGAAGTCGAATACGGAGTGCCACTGGTAAACCGAAGGTTTGTGGTGCTTCAAGTATTTGAAAGATTAGTTCTCTTTTTCGGGTTTTTGTTGCAGTATGTACAATAAACTGATACGATGATAGTATGAATAATTATAGAAAAACAAACACAACTATTTCATTAATTAACTACCATTTTGTATTTTGTCCCAGATACAGAAGGAAAATATTCCTACAAAACACTGTAGAAGAACGTTTTAAAGAGTTGGTGCGAGAAGTTTGTACTGAACTGGAGATCGGCATTGTTGCATTAGAATGCGATAAAGACCATACCCACATGTTTCCTGAACGCACTACCAACACTAAGTCCTGCTGATATTATGGCTAAAATAAAAGGGGTGACTTCGAAAAAGTTAAGAGAGGAATTCTCTCATCTTCAACATTTGCCTAGCTTGTGGACACGTTCGTACTTTGTATCTACCGCAGGAAACGTATCGAGCGAAACAATCAAACAATACGTTGAAAATCAAAAAAAACGACAATAGTAAGGAGTAGAATCCTATGACAAGAAAGAGTACACCAACCTATACAATTGAGTTCCCTTTGCGTATACCTATTTGGCAACAGGACCGTTTAGAGAAAAAGTTAAAGATTGCTAGGTTAGTCTACAATTCTTGTCTAGGTGAAGCCCTTAAAAGACACAAAGCTGTAAAGGCAAATAAAAACTATCGCATCCTAATCAATGAACCCAAGTCAAAAATTCGTGATAAGCAGTTAAGTGAATTAAGGTTAACCTCCGGTTTTTCTGAATATGGAATGCATCATTTTGTAAAGTCTGTTCAACAAAAATTCAAAGAGAACATTGGTAGCTTAGAAGCACAAAAAATTGCCACTAGGACTTTTGAAGCCGTTGAGAAACTGCATTTTGGAAAAGCTAAAAGAGTGCATTTCAAGTCATTTCGTGATGATATTTCGGTTGAAAACAAATCCAATTCTACTGGTTTGCGATACGTGGACGGTAATATTCTTTGGGGAGATAAACCAACAAAGAAAAATCCTAAACCAAAAAATTGGATTTGTGCCCCTATTACGCCGAAAGCTAACGATGAATATGCTCACATAGCTTTATTGGATAAAACAAAATATGTACGCATTCTAAAACGTGAAGTTCGTGGTAAAGTTCGATACTATGCACAACTCATTTTAGAAGGGTATCCTCCCAAAAAAAGCAACCGAAAGGTTGCTGATGACGAAACAAAACGAGTTGGTATCGATATTGGAACATCTACTATAGCTATTAGTAGTGAAAGTAAGGTAGAACTTCGTGAACTTGCACCAGAGTGCAGTACCATAGAAAGAGAGCTTCGTCGTATCCAACGTAAAATGGACCGTTCTAAACGGTCAACTAACCCTAACAAATTTCACGAGAACGGGACTATTAGGAAAGGTAGATTAACCTGGACCTATTCTAATCAATATAAAAAATTGCGTCAAAAAAGAAAAGAATTATTTCGAAAAACCACTATTAAACGAAAATTAGCACATGAAATATTAGCAAATGATATTCTACATCTCGGTTCTGACATTCGAGTAGAAACCATGCGGTTTCAGTCACTACAAAGACGAGCGAAAAACACTACAAGAAATAAGAAAAACGGCAAAATAAATCATAAAAAACGATTTGGTAAATCCATTGCGAACCGAGCTCCTGCTATGCTACTCGCAATCATTGACCGGAAACTCGGGTATCAGGGACGAACTATTTAAAAAATAGATACATATGCTACAAAAGCAAGCCAGTTCAATCATAGAACGAATGAATACAATAAAAAACAACTTTCAGAGCGTTGGAATCATTTTGGTGAAATTAGCATTCAACGTGATTTATATAGTGCTTTTTTAATAGGTAATACAAACGAAACCCTGAATTCCGTTGATGTAGATTTATGCAATGCACAATGGGATAACTTTGTTAAGTTGCATAACCGTGAGGCTGCACAATTAAAAAAATCATCAAGTAAAACATTGCGTTGGTTTGTCGCATAAAATACAAACCTGATTGGTCGTGATAACGTCCAAGAGAGAAGTCGGAACGGTAAGCACACAAGAGTTCCTTTTAGGCTGACTTGGCGAAGTGCCTTGCTATACGCAATACGTCCGTTAATGTTCTAAAAGAACACACACCAGTGTTTTGGCAGAAACTCTTTCTGCAAGGAAGATAAGGGTGCCATTAAGAAGTGTATTAGTATTTTAGAACCCCACTCCTTCAGGGGTGGGAGTTATCAGAGAAAGTAAGGGGGAAATGAAGTGACTAGTGTAGATATTAATTGTGATTTAGGTGAAAGTTTTGGCGCCTATACGATGGGTAGAGATGAAGAGATTCTAGACTTTGTTACATCAGCGAACATCGCCTGTGGGTTTCATGCAGGTGATCCGAGTACGATTAGGAAAACAGTTTTACTAGCACTTGAAAAAAATGTAGCAATTGGTGCACATCCAGGACTACCAGACTTAATCGGTTTTGGTAGAAGGAAAATGGATATTAGTCCGAGAGAAGCGTTTGATCTTATGGTGTATCAAATTGGTGCCGTTCAAGCATTTGCTCATGCTGAGGGTGGGAGACTCCAACATGTAAAACCACACGGGGCATTATATAATATGGCAGCAACTAGTAAAGAACTTTCCGAAGCCATTGCTGAAGCAATCTACCGAGTCGATCCAGAGTTAATTTTACTTGGATTATCTGGGAGTGAATTAGTTCGAGCGGGTGAAAAAATCGGATTAAAAACGGCGAATGAAGTATTTGCTGATCGAACTTACCAAGAAGATGGGACATTGACCTCTAGAAATCTTAAACATGCGCTGATTAAAGATGATCAAGTAGCCGTGGCTCAAGTAATCAGAATGGTGAGGGAAGGGCGAGTTACATCCCTTCAAGGCAAAGATGTCGAGATAAAGGCTGACAGCATCTGTATCCATGGTGATGGAGTTCATGCACTTGAATTTGCTAAGCGGATTAAAAATGACCTGCAAAAAGCGGAGATAACTATCAAACGAATGAAAAGTGAATAAAAAATACTGCCACCCCTCAAAATGCAGGTGGCGTTAAATTACTCATATTCTTTAATGATTTCTTTTAATGTAAAAGACAAACTATAATAAGCAAAAAGTGCGGTCATGATTGACGGAAATCCGAATCTGTTTCCGTCTTCATCTGGGATCAACGGTTTTGTCAATTTACTGTCAATATGAACATCCACGAAGTCAGCTAACGAATCTACCTGATCTTTAACCAATGATGAAATGGCTACAGTGCTAATCCCTTTTTCTGCACAATCCTTTGCAAGCATAATGGCCTCATGATCTGCTGAAGATCTAGAAAGAATCAAAACTCGATCACGCTCAGTAATTTCAGCTATGTCATTACCGATAAATAGCACAGATGTTGAGGGAAGTGGTTCAACTCCTTGTGTAGCTTCTATTTCGATGGCTTCCAATTCATGATAGCCTTTAATATAAATGGTTCCTTCACCCATCACGGCCTGTGCAAGGAGCCTGGCGCCATCTTCAACGGCAAGATCTTCCTGTTCCATGATTTTATTGAACAACCCCTGAAGTTGTGTTGAAAAAATTTTCATCATAACAATGAACTCCTTTATTCAAAAGATAGTTGATATTATATCCTTAATTAGTTCGAAATGCGAAAAGTAGGAGATAATGTCGAGAAGATTTTAGAAAAAAAGAAGGGATATCGTAAATAAAATAGAATTTAATACTTTATGATATTCGTGTGCTAAACAATAAATAGAGGTGAATGAGATGAAAGAAAAAATCCTGATCGTTGACGACCAATATGGGATAAGAATATTACTGAATGAAGTATTTCAAAAAGAAGGCTACCAAACGTTCCAAGCAGCAAATGGTGTGCAAGCAATTGATATAGTCACAAAACATTCTCCAGATCTAGTTTTATTTGATATGAAAATACCTGGTATGGACGGAATTGAAATCTTAAAAAGACTAAAAGCGATTGACGCAGATATTCGCGTTATCATTATGACCGCTTATGGAGAATTAGACATGATTCAAGAAGCAAAGGACTTAGGTGCCATTACTCACTTTGCGAAGCCTTTTGATATTGATGAAATTCGTGATGCGGTTAAAAAACATATCGTTCCAATGGGTTCAAAGTAAGTTGAAATGACATCCATCAAAAATGTCGTAAAAATGACATAACGAGTTGATGGTTGAAATACAAGCAATGGAAGCGTTTTACATGATTTTTCATGAATTTAAAGCTATTGCAGATTTCAAACTTAATTGATATGCTAAGTACTGTGAAAAAACAGCTATGTCAAGAAGCTTTTTCTTAAAGTAAAATTGGACATCTTATTTTTGCATCATAACTTATACATTTTTACATATAATTTTTTTCTTAAGGAAAATATAAAGTTGATTAAGCTTATTGAATAGTTGTATTACGGTACATTAGGGAGGATATTAGAATGCCTTTAGTTTCAATGACAGAAATGCTTCAAAAAGCAAAAGCAGAAGGATATGCAGTAGGGCAGTTTAACTTAAATAACCTTGAATTTACTCAAGCGATCCTACAAGCAGCACAAGAAGAAAATTCACCAGTAATTTTAGGTGTATCTGAAGGTGCAGCACGTTACATGGGTGGATTCACAACTGTTGTTTCAATCGTTAAAGGATTAATGGCTGATTATAAAGTAACAGTTCCTGTTGCAATCCATTTAGACCACGGTTCAAGCTTTGAATCTTGTGCAAAAGCAATCCATGCTGGATTCACTTCAGTTATGATTGATGCTTCACATGATCCATTTGAACAAAACGTAGCAACAACTTCTAAAGTTGTAGAACTTGCTCACTACCACGGAGTATCTGTTGAAGCAGAACTAGGTGTTGTTGGTGGACAAGAAGACGATGTAATTGCTGAAGGCGTAATTTACGCTGATCCAAAAGAGTGTCAAGAGCTTGTTGAACGTACTGGAATTGATTGCTTAGCTCCTGCTTTAGGTTCAGTTCACGGTCCTTACAAGGGTGAACCAAACCTTGGTTTCAAAGAAATGGAAGAAATCGGCAAGGCTACAGG
The DNA here is from genome assembly GCF_002019645.1 of Litchfieldia alkalitelluris. Taxonomy (GTDB): domain Bacteria; phylum Bacillota; class Bacilli; order Bacillales; family Bacillaceae_L; genus Litchfieldia; species Litchfieldia alkalitelluris. The sequence continues at coordinate 554,764 of NZ_KV917374.1, forward strand.
ACTTCCACTAGTTCTTCATGGTGGAACTGGTATCCCAACGCATGATATCCAAAAGGCAATCTCTTTTGGAACTGCAAAAATCAACGTAAACACTGAAAACCAAATCGCATCTGCTAAAACAGTACGTGAAGTATTAGCAGCTAAGCCAGATGAGTATGATCCACGTAAATATCTTGGACCAGCTCGCGAAACAATTAAAGAAACAGTTAAAGGCAAAATGCGTGAATTTGGTTCATCTTCAAAAGCTTAATTAAATAAAAGTTGTAACTTTTTTAGTTTCAATTCGTCATATAAGAGAGAAAACCGTCCTTCATCCCAACAGATAAGGCGGTTTTTTTTTCGGGGAAGATTCGATGCTAATTTGATTCGCACCATGGAGAATAAAAAAGCTTTAACACAGAGTACTTGGAATGAGCGGAGATTCATGCCACTCCTGCGGGATACACGGGGCAAAGGTGAGACCCCGCAGGAGCCTGCGACGAGGAGGCTCCTCGCACCGCCCGCGGAAAGGGCAGGGATTGCAGCGAATGGAAAGTTTCATAGCTTTAAATCATATGATAGATTTTCCTTAACTTTCTAGTTTCTAGTTTATTTAATAAATGTTAGGGTATATGAGATGGAAATTAGGTTAAAGTTGAATAATAAGAAACGAAAAAGTAAACAATCGTTTCACATCGATTTAGAGCCCGTCATAAAAGATATTTGCTTTAAAAACAGCTACAACACGATAGTTTGTAGCTAATATCAAGTCAGTACCATGTTTTAACCTTCCTAGACACTCGTTGATTATGGACAAAAGAATTGTTAATAATGCGAATGAATGTAGTATACCTATGTAAGAGTATGGCTGTTTAAAAAAAATTTAGGAAAACCATACATGTTATTTGGTTTTTCGTGTAAACTAAGAAATAATACTTGTACAGCTATACATATTATAGTTGGAAGAATATTCCATCAACGTGAAGAAGGAAGTCAACTTCGCTAGAAGGGAGACTAAAATGGAAAAACTAAAAATTGCTGGTGGTTATCCATTAAAAGGTTCTGTACGAATTAGTGGTGCGAAAAATAGTGCGGTAGCATTAATACCGGCTACAATCTTAGCAGAATCAAGAGTATCAATCGATGGATTACCAAATATCTCTGATGTACAAATTTTAAGTGATTTAATTGAAGAAATTGGTGGAACAGTTTCATTGCATGACGATGAAATTATCATTGATCCTTCAAATATTGTTTCAATGCCACTTCCTAATGGGAAAGTGAAAAAATTACGTGCCTCATATTACCTAATGGGCGCAATGCTTGGCCGCTTTAAAAAGGCTGTTATTGGCTTGCCGGGTGGATGTCATCTTGGTCCAAGACCAATTGATCAACATATAAAAGGTTTTGAAGCTTTAGGTGCCAAAGTAACAAATGAGCAAGGTGCAATTTACTTAAGAGCTGAAGAATTACGTGGAGCAAGAATCTACTTAGATGTAGTAAGTGTAGGTGCAACAATTAATATCATGCTTGCAGCCGTTCGAGCGAAAGGTCAAACGATTATCGAAAATGCTGCCAAAGAGCCTGAAATTATTGATGTTGCCACATTATTATCAAGCATGGGTGCTAAGATTAAAGGTGCTGGAACAGATGTAATTCGTATTGATGGAGTAGACCATTTACACGGTTGTCATCACACAATCATTCCAGACCGAATTGAAGCTGGTACATACATGATTTTAGGAGCTGCAATGGCGACAGAAATTATGATTGATAATGTCATTCCGTTACATCTTGAATCGCTAATCGCGAAATTTAGAGAAATGGGGATTACTGTAGAAACAAGTGATGACCAAATATGGATTGCTGGAACCAATGACTTAACAGCAGTTGACATTAAAACACTTGTATACCCAGGGTTTCCTACAGATTTACAACAACCATTTACCGCCCTACTGACAAAAGCCAAAGGTACAGGTGTTGTAACAGATACAATTTATGGAGCAAGGTTTAAGCATATAGATGAACTTCGAAGAATGAATGCACAAATTAAGGTTGAAGGTCGTTCTGCAATTGTTACTGGACCGGTTCAATTGCAAGGTGCGAAAGTGAAGGCAAGTGACCTTCGTGCTGGCGCCTCACTAGTAGTTGCTGGACTAATGGCTGAAGGAATTACTGAAATCACAGGCTTGGATCATATAGATCGTGGCTATAGTCAACTAGAAGAAAAGCTTGCTGGATTAGGTGCAACCATTTGGCGTGAAAAAATGACCGAAGAAGAAATTGAGCAACTTCAAAATTCGTAAAATAAGGCTTTTTACTGAAAGATTGTTGCTGGCCGACCTAGTTTTAAATAAAACATGCTGTTTTTAGTATAACGGGTTCCTTGTGGGGGAGAAGCTGGATTTAACAAGGAAAATGCACAGGTAAAAGCATATGATCCACCCTATTAGCAACTGAAATAGTAAAAAGCTCGGAACTCACCGAGCTTTTTTACTTATAACATAGTACCTGTTCGTTCAATAAGTGGTCCCACTTGGCAACAAAAAAGCGGAAGCCCTAGGACCCAGATGATTAAATCAGCACGATGGGCTGATAAATTAAGGGGAGAAACTTCCCTTAATTAGGAAATGGGAATGAAAATAGTTAAAATAGAGGTAAAATTTCCCGCTATTTACTAAAAAACATGAAAACAGGGTGATTTTACTTTGGTTAAAGGGAAAATTTCCCCTTAATTACCCCTAACTAAGCTATATTCTGCAATTTAAGGGGAAATATCCCCTTATTTTAGGATCTTGATCACTCGATTATTAGTAAAACTCCCTATGTTTTACATATATTTAACATACAAGGCAATTGTGCAAAGATATTGGAAACTGAATTATGATTACTATGTGTGGATAAAGCCAACTTTTTTAACAGCATACTAGATTAATAGTTTTCATATAGAGATCAATTATCGCAGAGATATTAACCATCCGATTTTCACTAAAGACAATGATAGAGCAACTAGACACATATCAATGCCTATCTCTTTCGCATAAGTTTTACTTTTATAGTCCGATAAAATAAGATACAATAGAATTGTGTGGTTAGCGCTTACAAGGATATCCTCGAATATGCTATTGATTTAAACAGAAGAAAAAGGGTAAAATATATAGTGCCCACAACCAATAGTAATGACCAACTTCAAGAAAGTCTTCACTACCTTCCTAAAACAGTTCCATCCATATCATTTCTAAAAGATTTACAGAATGAACGCCAATATCGTATTTTGACATGGAATAATTCACTTGCTTTTAGATGCAGATATGTAAAATGCTTTAGCATGTGTATATATCTTATCAGATTTTCTTTTGAATAGTTCTTTTCTATCAACACCTGCTAGGTTGGAAAACTAGCGATTGGTATGAGTGAGAGTGTAGACCTACCAAATGATTTATTATTTATTAAAAACTAAAGAGTGGTGTAACAATGAGTATTACAATATCTAGTCTTGAAAACATGAAGCTCAAGGAGCTTTATGAATTAGCAAAAGAATTAAAGGTTTCATATTACAGTAAATTATCGAAAAAAGAATTGATCTTCGCCATTTTAAAAGCAAGAGCAGAGCAAGATGGTCTTTTATTTATGGAAGGTGTCTTAGAAATTATTCAATCAGAAGGTTTCGGATTCTTAAGACCAATTAATTATTCACCAAGCTCTGAAGATATTTATATCTCTGCTTCACAAATTAGACGTTTTGATCTAAGAAATGGTGATAAGGTATCGGGTAAAGTAAGACCTCCTAAAGAAAATGAACGCTACTATGGATTACTGCACGTTGAAGCAGTAAACGGTGAAGACCCAGAAACTGCTAAAGAGCGTGTCCACTTTCCTGGTTTAACACCATTATACCCTGACAGACAAATCATCCTTGAAACAACACCAACACATATTTCTACTCGTATTATGGATTTAATCGCACCGGTTGGTTTTGGGCAACGTGGATTACTAGTTGCTCCACCAAAAGCTGGTAAAACAATGCTTTTAAAAGAGATTGCCAATAGTATCACTACTAATCATCCAGAAGCAGAACTTATTGTGTTACTAATTGACGAACGTCCAGAGGAAGTAACTGATATTGAACGTTCTGTAGCTGGCGATGTTGTTAGCTCTACATTTGATGAGGTTCCTGAAAATCATATTAAGGTAGCAGAGTTAGTGTTAGAGCGTGCAATGCGCTTAGTTGAGCATAAGAAAGACGTTATTATCTTAATGGATAGTATTACTAGATTAGCTAGAGCATATAACCTAGTAATTCCTCCAAGTGGTCGTACCTTATCAGGAGGGATTGACCCTGCTGCATTCCATAGACCAAAGCGTTTCTTTGGTGCTGCTAGAAACATTGAAGAAGGCGGAAGCTTAACGATCCTTGCAACGGCATTAGTGGAAACAGGCTCACGTATGGATGATGTCATTTATGAAGAATTCAAAGGAACTGGTAACTTAGAACTTCATCTTGACCGTTCATTAGCTGAAAGACGTGTATTCCCTGCAATTGATATTCGTCGTTCCGGAACGCGTAAGGAAGAGCTTCTTATTCCAAAAGATCATCTCGATAAATTATGGGCAATCCGTAAAACAATGTCAGATACCCCTGATTTCTCTGAGAAATTTATCCGTAAGTTAAAGCAATCTAAAACAAATGCTGAATTCTTTGAAATGCTAGATGCAGAAAAGAAAAAGCAAACTACGACTGGAACTAGGGTGCAAAAATAAGTAGATTAGCTAATCTTATCTTTTGACAAATATTCCTAGGTCAAAACTTTAGGATTCAGTTGCAAAAGCTTTCTCGCACTGATATAATCACATCATGTGCGTTTCTAGAAGATCTAAAAGATGTTCTGGGACAACAACTCTGTTTCGAGAAATGATTCAGGGCGGAAGGAGATGAGACGAATGAAAACAGGTATTCATCCAAACTACAAAAAAGTAGCGGTGAAATGTGCTTGTGGAAACGAATTTGAAACTGGTTCTGTAAACCAAGAGATACGCGTTGAGGTATGCTCAGAGTGTCATCCATTTTACACAGGACGTCAAAAATTCGCTGATGCAGGTGGACGTGTAGATAAATTCAACAAAAAATACGGTATTAAGTAATAACCGTTTTAACAATGTACTAAGTATAACCGCTTAGTCATGAACCTAGAGAAAACAGGCGAGTTAATCACTTCTCGCCTGTTTTTTTACTTTGTAGATGACAAAGAAATAGTATACTTAAAATAGATGAAGATAGCCTTTTAAACTTATACCCTGTTAACCTTGATAGAATGACCTCATGCAAATAAAATTGCAGCCCGCGGTATCCCGTGAGTGAACTGCAGTGAATGAAGTTGTGAGACTAAGTCTTTTGAGGGTAGACTTCTATGCAAATGAAAATGTTTACCTCAGTGTGTAATGAGCGGAGAGCCTCCTCGTCGCCTCTGGCTCCTGCGGGATTTAGCCGGTTTCGGAAGACCCCGCAGGAGCCAGAGGCGACGAGGAGGCTCCCGGACCGCCCCGTGGAAAGCAGGTGGATCGTAGCGAATGGATCTCCAACCTATGGATTTTCAGGGTAGACCCCAATGCTAATAAAATTCGCACCATGGAGTATGGAAAATTATACTTAGCTTAGTGTCTAGCTTCAGGCGCTATCGGCTCTCAGGTCTAAGACAATCCACCCTAGAAGGTTAAAGAGCAACCTTCTAGCCGGCTTGTCTTGTCTTATGCCTGTCGCCGTTGAACGAGAGCCTTCCGCATTTTTTTTTCAGGGTAGACTAAATAATATGAGTAAATATTTATATAATAAAAAAAGTAAACTTTAAAATCTTCGTTAAACTAGTTTTTTTCTTAATGATAAGGAGAGAAGGTACGTGGCACAATTATTCTTCAAATATGGAGCAATGAATAGCGGAAAATCCATTGAAATTTTAAAAGTAGCACACAACTACGAGGAACAAAATAAACCAGTACTTATCTTTACTTCAGGAATTGATACAAGAGATGAAGTTGGATATGTATCAAGTCGAATTGGCTTTAAGCGGAAGGCAATCCCGATATTCACTGAAACAGATGTTTATGAAATGGTGAAAGACTGTTCTCAAAAGCCATATTGTGTATTGGTGGATGAAGCACAATTTCTTAATAAAGATCATGTATTACAGTTAGCTAAAATTGTAGATGAGTTAGATATTCCAGTGATGGGATTCGGTTTGAAAAATGATTTTCAAAATGAACTTTTTGAAGGCAGCCAATACCTTCTTTTATATGCTGACAAAATCGAAGAAATGAAAACCATTTGTTGGTTCTGTGAGAAAAAAGCGATCATGAACCTACGTGTAGATGATGGAAAACCAGTTTATACAGGTGAACAAATTGTGATAGGCGGAAATGACTCCTATTACCCAGTATGCCGCAAATGCCATCAAAACCCACCACTATAAAAAGCCGAAAAGGCTTTTTTTATTGACCTGAGAAGTCCCAGGACCGCCCCGGGGTACCCCACGAGTGAATCGCAGGGAATGGAACTCCATAACCTAGTTATTTTTAGGCTAGACATCCATGCTAAATAAATAAGTATTTCGCACCATGGGATATGAAAATGTTACTCCTCAGTGTGGAATGTGCGGAGAGCCACTTGACTCCTGCGGGATCTAGTGGTCTCGGGAGACCCCGCAGGAGCTCCCAGGCGACGAGGAGGCTCCCGGACCACCCCGCGGAAAGCAAGTGGATCGCAGGGCATGGAACTCCACTCCCCAGGTTATTTTCTTCCATACAAATGATGATTTTAAATTTTAATATTGCAAACCCTAAAACATATAGGACTAAAGACCGAAATAATGGATAGGACTTATTAATGTGTAGGAGGGGATTACATGCTAAAGAATACAAAAGAGATGGTAGAGAATTTTTCGAAGGCGATATTATACTCCTCAAAGTCTGATGAAATTAATCGGTTAACAGAACTATATGAGTTAAATATTCTTGATACAAAAAAAGAAGAGCAATTCGACCGAATCACCAAATTAGTTAGCGATGTTTTTTCAGTCCCGACTGTGGTTATTTCTTTAATTGATGAAAAACGTCAATGGATGAAATCAGTAGTTGGCGTGGACGTAAATGAAACACCACGAGAGCAATCAATCTGTCAGCATGTGCTTGTTAATAAAAACCTTATGGTGATTGAGGATTTACAAAGAGATGAGCGTTTTCAAAATAATCCATTGGTGAAAGAATTTAATATTTCTTTTTATGCAGGCGCTCCACTTGTCACTGAAAAAGGAAATATACTAGGAACACTTTGTCTAATTGATGTAAATAAAAGAATCTTTTCAAAAGTAGAAAGAGAACAGTTACAATCCTTTGCTAACTTAGCGGTTGATGCCATTGAAAGCAAAAAAAGCGTACATATTAATGAAGAGCTAAGAGAAAAGCTGATTGATGTAAATGCTAAATATAGCAACTTGGTTAATTCTATCAGTGATGTCGTATTTCAACTAGATATAGTTGGAAACTGGACTTACCTAACACCTTCATGGGAAAAGTTAACAGGCTTTACTGTAAAAGAATCACTGAATACTCCAGCTATCCAATTTTTTAGTGAAGAAAGCCAATCCTTTTTAAGAAGTTTATTTGAGCAGTTTCCTACTAGATATGAGGAAACCTATACATATACACTGAAATTTTATACACATTCTAAAATTCAAAAATTTGTTCGAGTGAATGCCTCTATTTTAACGAATAAAGAAAATGAAATTACTGGAATGACGGGCACGTTATCGGATATAACAGATATGGTTGAATTAGAGCAGGAAAGAAAAAGAGATTTGGAAGTTGCTCGGTCAGTTCAGGGCTCGGTCCTTAGCCCACCACTACATGATGAGAGGATACAAATAAATAGTGAATATCGTCCCTCATTAGAGCTATCTGGTGATATGTATTATTGGGAAAAAATAAGTCCTACGACATACGGCGTGTTCTTAATGGATGTTATGGGGCACGGTGTTTCAAGCTCCTTAATCAGTATGAGTATCAGGTCTCTTTTAAAAGGGTTAGTTACAAGAGTTCAGGATCCTGTGAAGATTACAGAAGAGTTAAATCGGCATATGAAGGAATTGATTGGGACTGGAGAAGGAGTGATTACTTACTTTACGTCCATTTGCCTTTTGGTTAATACTAGTGAAAAAATAATTGAATATGTCAATGCTGGTCACCCTTTTGGTATTGTTAGTGTGGATCGAACGAACATTATAGAGATTAATAAGGGTAGTATTCCTGTTGGACTAATTGAGCAACCGCCGATTGAAAAAGGGAGGATTTCCTATGATAAAGAGGCAACAATTGTTCTTTATACAGATGGACTAAGTGAAGTGAGTGAGACGAAAAATACAAAAGAACTCATTATAAAAATGCTTGAAAACCATCAAAGCAGTGAGAAGCAAAGTCTAGCCAATAAAATATTGAAAAGTTGTACATTGCCCCAAAAACTTCCTGACGATATTTGTGTTATTTCAATAGACTTAGAATAAAAACCCATCAATATTTATTTTTTTCATAGGGTAACCTAGCAAGTAGGAGGTGCTGTATGAAAAAAATTATTACTTGTATGACGATGATATTCCTTTTGGCTGGCTGTAACTGGAATCCTAATAATGAATATCATGCTCAGCGTGAAGATAGAGATGGAACAAACTTGATGCAAAGTGGAACAAGAAAGCACGGTTTTTATCAAATGAACCGAAGAGATGAAGATTATAATACAAATAAAAACCCACACTTTATTGACCTAACTGAAAACCGTCCAACGATTGGTGATGATCAGCATAAAATTGCTGAAACAATCGACGACTTAACAGAATATAGACCAGGCTCCGTCATTATCAATGGCCATAATGCATATGTTACAGCCCATACCGATAAAAACCTTTCTGACAAAGAAAGAAAAAGTGAAGAAAAGAAACTTTATAAAACGATTGTGAGATCTGTACCTAGATATGATATTCATGTGACAATTAAAGGAGATTAATAAAAAAGGGCTATCCTGAATGAGAGAGGATAGCTTTTATTCATTAGCCTTAAATTTAAAGACTACACTGAAAATAACTTAGGTAGTGGGGTTTCCATTCGCTGCGATCCACCTGCTTTCCGCGGGCGCGTGAGCCTCCTCGTGGCTCCTGCGGGGTCTCACGAGTTGCTAGATCCCGGAGGACTCAGGTGGCTCTCCGCTCATGCCACACTTAGGAAGTACTCTAATTTCATTCCCCAATTTGTATGGGTATTACCCTGTTAAAAGAACAGGCTCAGCGCTTTTGTTTTTTTCGCTCTTGGTAATGTAATAGGTGAATCGTTTGTGGGTTCTGCACTTCTTTTCGTATCAAGTAGTGTTTTTTTCTCCTTTTCTAAATCCTGAATATAGGCTTCAAGTTTTTCGACCTTTTGGTTTAACTCATCAATTTCTCGTCGATGTTGCAATAATTGGTAAGAAACAACCTCACTTGCTTTTCGTTCAATATTTTTTTCGTTACGTTCAATTCGTTCAAGTAAGCTTGAAATTTGTTGTTGTAGTGGGTGCTCAGTCGTTTTTATCATAGTGTTACGTAAAATCCCCTTTCTTGGAGTATTGATTTTAATCTCGTGTTTCGGTCTTCCGCTCGCGACGTGATCACGAATTTGACAAAAAAATGTATAGTCTTCATCGGTGAAAACATAATGTCCATGCTCATTTTTATTACAATGCAAATCAAAAAACTTTATCCATTTCCGTATCGTCCTAATGGAGACACCAACTTTGGCGGCAAGTGCAGCAGTATTCATGAACAACACTCCCTTTTCCTTAATACATAGGATTTCTTCATTTCTGGTAACTTATCCTTTACATAAGACAAAACTAGAAGTAATTCGGCAAAGAAAGTAGTTATTTTACAAAAAGTTTTTATCATTCGACGTTCTAACGCTCATTCGTGGGTGGATGAGGAGAGGCAGCGTTTGTGAAATCTGAGCTGTCTTTATGGGAATCGTGGCTTAGAATATGACAATTTAAATAAATAGTTAGCACCGGATTATTATAGTCGTCTTATTCTTAAGATCGTTCATGGAGTAACTTCAGATTTATGTGAATTTGCTTTGACGCTTTGCATATCCTATACTATACTTAGAATGTTATGGACTAAAATTAGAGGTGAATGATGTGTTTGACCGTTTAGAAGCTGTAGAAGCACGTTATGAAAAGTTGAATGAATTGTTAAGCGATCCTGATATCGTTAACGATACAACGAAACTACGTGATTATTCAAAAGAACAATCAGATATTCAAGAAACTGTTGAAGCATATAGAGAATATAAAGAAGTTAAAGAACAACTAGATGGTGCAAAAGCTATGCTGGAAGAAAAACTTGATGCTGAAATGCGTGAAATGGTAAAAGAGGAAATTGGAGAACTTCAAGATCGTGAGGAAGAACTTCAAGAACGCCTTCGTATTCTTTTATTACCAAAAGATCCGAATGATGATAAAAACGTAATTATGGAAATTCGAGGAGCAGCTGGTGGAGATGAAGCTGCATTATTTGCAGGTGACTTGTACCGTATGTACAGCCGTTTTGCTGAAGTGCAAGGCTGGAAAACGGAAGTGATGGAAGCATCTTCTACTGGTGTTGGTGGTTATAAGGAAATTATCTTTATGATCAATGGTAAAGGAGCTTATTCAAAGCTGAAGTTTGAAAATGGAGCACACCGCGTACAACGTGTCCCTGAAACGGAATCTGGTGGCCGTATTCACACTTCGACTGCTACGGTTGCTGTTTTACCTGAAGCAGAAGAAGTTGAGGTTGATATCCACGACAAAGATATCCGTGTAGATACGTTTGCATCCAGTGGCCCTGGAGGACAAAGTGTTAATACAACCATGTCAGCTGTTCGTTTAACTCACTTACCAACAGGTGTTGTTGTTTCATGTCAGGATGAAAAATCACAAATTAAAAATAAAGAAAAAGCAATGAAGGTATTACGTGCTCGTGTATATGATAAATTTCAACGTGAAGCACAAGCTGAATATGATCAAAACCGTAAACAAGCTGTTGGAACAGGTGACCGTTCAGAGCGTATCCGTACGTATAATTTCCCGCAAAATCGTGTAACAGATCATCGTATCGGTTTAACGATTCAAAAACTCGACCAGATCCTAACTGGTAAGCTTGATGAAGTGATTAATACATTAATTATGGAAGATCAAGCATTAAAAATGGAGCAAGCAGAGTAATGCAATTTACAAAAGTGTACGAAGCCCTAAACTGGGCTTCTTCTTTTTTACGAGAAAATGGCCGGGATGAAAATGCGGGAGAGTTATTGCTTCAATTTCTTTTGAAAATGGAAAGGTCAAAGCTATTAGCTGAACTAAGAGAGAGCTTAAATTCAGAGGTATCCGAAGAATTTATTGACGGTATTAAGAAAATTGCCGGAGGATACCCACTGCAATATTTAATTGGCTTTGAGGAATTTTACGGAAGGCAATTTTTTGTAAATGAAGAAGTGTTAATTCCAAGGCCTGAAACAGAAGAATTAGTACTTGGTGTGCTTACTCGAATGAGAAAGTTTTATAAGGACGAAGTGGTTGAAATTGTTGATGTGGGGACAGGTAGCGGTGCGATTGCAATTACCCTTGATTTAGAGCAAACCAATGCAAAGCTTTATACAGTTGATATTGCACAAGAGTCACTTCAAGTTGCGCGTGAAAATGCGGAAACCTTAGGTGCAAATGTTACATTTCTTCATGGAGATTTATTGTCCCCTTTGATACAACAAGGAATCAAGGTAGATATCGTCGTATCAAATCCTCCGTATATTCCTGAAGAAGATATGCTGACTTTATCTACGGTTGTTAAGGATCATGAACCTGTTCGTGCATTAGTTGGTGGTAAGGATGGTCTAGATTTTTACCGACGTTTTATGGAAGAAATTCCACTCGTATTAAAGTCAAAGGGAATTGTCGCCTTCGAGGTTGGGGTTGGTCAAGGAGACCAGGTTGCAGCTTTGCTTCATGAAGCATTTCCTGATGCAGAGGTAGAAGTAGTAAATGATATTAATGGAAAAGACAGAATGGTTTTTGCTGAAATTGGATTCTAAGTAAAGGTGGTGTGTTAATCCACCTTTACTAAAAGTGACTATTAGTTTTCTTGTAATCTAGTGAAAGAATAAATACTAGATTTTTTTATTTTACTAGTTTAAGAAATTATTTTCTTGTCCACACTGTTTGACAGAGGGGACGGTGCTAGAAAATGAAAATGAAAAAACAAACAATGATTTTTATTTACATAGTATTAATGTTAATTGGAGCAAATGCAGGTGTGTTTGCGAATAAGCCTGAAGGACAAGCAAATGGTCAGTTAATGATACCCGATGAAGCGATTCGCTTACGTATTTTAGCAAATAGTGATTCAGAGAAAGACCAAAAACTAAAGAGAATAATTAGAGATGAAGTAAATAAAGAAATTACTACTTGGGTTGAAGATCTAACATCAATTGAGGATGCTAGAGAACTAATTAAAAGTCGTTTAGATGAAATAGAAGAAATAGTGGCAGAAGTGCTAGAACGAGAAAATAGCCCGCAAGATTATAATGTGGATTTTGGGAATGTAGACTTTCCAACAAAGCTTTATGGAAAATTCTTATACCCAGCCGGTCAATATGAAGCGATTTTGATTACGTTAGGTGAAGGAAATGGCTCAAATTGGTGGTGTGTTTTATTCCCACCATTGTGCTTCTTGGATTTCTCAAACGGTGAAGCAGTAGACACTAGTGAAAAAGAGAAAGAAGAGAAACCAAAAGTAGAAGAAGAAAAGAAGGAAGAAACAGAGGTTAAGTTCTTTATTGTCGAGTTTTTCACCTCATTATTTAGTTAAATTCTAGTAAAGTGTTCTATTTCTCATTTGACCTCATAGATTAGATGTATAAAGTTAAATCTAGCAGATGGGGTGGAAATAATGAGAGAAAATATACGAATTGCTACAGAAAATGATATTGATGTTGTGAAGGACTTTTTAGGAAGGTCAGAGGTTAGCTCAGAAGGTGTTGAATCTATTATTGACCATTTTATTATAATGGAAGATGAGCTAGGTAAGCTTCAGGCTACGCTTGGAGTGGAGAGAATTGGTAAGGATGGATTATTAAGATCACTGGTTGTGACTTCTAATATAGAACAAACGCAAATACTAACTTTATTTAAAAGTGCGGTATCACTTGCTAAGCACAAGGAAATGCAAGATTTGTACTTGGTTACGAATCGAGAAGCCTCAGTTGTCTTTTTTACAATGTTAGGCTTTTCTAGGGTTGATGAAGTGGAGATTCCAGAAACAGTGTTATATTCACAGCATATTAGACAAATCGCACAAACAGATCAAGCCATTTTTATGAAAACATCACTTTAAGGTGTATAAGTAAGAAAAAACTGCGCATATCCACAAAGTTGTCCACATTATTGCGAGTCTTATCCACAAATTGTGGATAAGACTTGTTTTGTTAGAAGAACTTTACTATACTTCATTAATGAAGAAGTGAACAATTTAGGTAAAATTACCCCAATAAATTGAGGGTATGGGAGTTGCTATGAAGATGGAAACAAAAATATGGTCTGTGGATAAAAATAATGAAGTTGAACATAGTTATCCACAGCTGCAAGAAGCTGCTAGATTATTAAGAGAAAATGAAGTGGTAGCTTTTCCTACAGAAACAGTTTATGGGTTAGGTGCAAATGCAAGGTCAGATGAGGCTGTAGCTAAGATCTTCCAGGCAAAAGGACGCCCTAGTGATAACCCTTTAATCGTACATATTGCAAATAGAAACCAGCTAGAAGAGCTTGTAAAAGATATCCCCAACCTTGTGGATAAGTTGATTAATCACTTTTGGCCAGGGCCTTTAACATTAGTTTTAAGAAAAAAGGATCATATTTTATCAGAAAAGGTAACTGCAGAGTTATCAACAGTGGCGGTCAGAATGCCGGACCACCCGATTGCTCTAGCGATAATAGAAGCAAGTGGATTGCCGATTGCAGCCCCAAGTGCCAATACTTCTGGGAAGCCTAGTCCTACTTTGGCAAGTCATGTGATAGCTGATTTGGATGGTAAAATTGCTGGAGTTGTTGACGGTGGACCAACAGGAGTGGGATTAGAATCAACAGTCCTTGACTGTACGGAAGAAATTCCCGTCATTCTTCGTCCTGGTGGTGTTACAAGAGAAGAACTTGAGGAAATCTGTGGACAAGTTCATATTGATAAAGCATTAGTTCAAGAAAATGAGGCACCAAGATCGCCAGGAATGAAATATACTCACTATGCGCCAAAAGCACCTCTCACCGTTGTAAAGGGAAGTCTTGGTTTTATTCAAGAGTTAGTTTCTATACAACAAGAACAGGGGAAAAGAGTTGGTATATTAACCACCATTGAACATGAAGCGGAATATTCTGCAGATGTAATCGTTGCTTGTGGTAGTGTGGATAAATTAGAAACCGTTGCAAGTCAATTATATGATACCTTAAGAAAGTTTGACGAAGCGGCTGTGGATATCATCTATAGTGAAGCATTTCCGGATAAGGGAATTGGACAAGCAATTATGAATCGATTATTAAAGGCAGCTGGGCAACAGGTGATAATAGAAGAATAAGGTTTTCTCCCCCCAGTCGGAAGTGGCTGGGGGTATTTTTATGCCTCATTGTTATGAAAGTGGTAGACCCGATCTCTGGTGGTACCGGTATGATGGAGTTTTAGGGATACAAGATACTTTTTAGAAATTGACTTGGATTGTAAAAAGAGCATATCTCTTAATCTTCTATTAGTTAGTGGTAGATCAGATAATAATTGAAAATCTTTTATAGTTTTAAGATGAGCATCTTTAGAGATATTTTCACAGTTCGAACAGTTCCACTTGCCTAAGTGGTGTTTCATGGGGATATTATTGCATTCAACACATTGAACTCCTTTAATTAGTTCAGATTCTAAGATGTTAAATTTCTGTAAAACATCTATATCTTTTGCTTCATGATTGTTTATTAACGCTTGGGAAAGTTTGAGTAAATCTCTTTTTAAGTATAATTCTTCATCTTTAAACGTTGCTTGTAATTCTTTTACCTTTTCAATAATGTATGTATTTCTGATAATCCTTGTTTGCATTAAATCTGAAGGGGTGGCTTCAATATGGCTTGAAGAATTAGTAATGACAACAACCTCTTCAAATGGAATGTTTTTAAACTTATTTTTTCTAAGCCACTCAACCATTTGATATTTCTGTCTTTTCGCCTGAAGGAGGGGATCAGGAAAGACCTCCTCAATATCATTTAATTTTCGTATTAATTGTTGATTATGATGATCGAATATGAGTCTACCAGAAAGGTTTTTCACTTCTAGTATTAGGAAAAAGGAAAAAGTAAGAATAAGGGTGTCAATCTGGAAGTGGTGTTGTTTAAATTTAAGCCGAAGGTCATGAAGGATAAGGTGATTTTCGGGGAGAAAGCTCAGATAGTAATCAAGTGACTGTTCACCTTTGAATCCAGCTAACTGTTTAGCGATTTCTTCACTAATTTCTTTTCTCTTGATATGTGTTGGCGGAAGTCTCAGAAGTAATGCTTCTAGTTTTTTGATATAAATGGGGTATTTTAACTCTTTTACAATCAATTTTAGATCCTCCAAGGAATGAATTTGTTTTCAATAAGTTTATTACAAAAAGAACTAGTATGTAATGTCAATTTATTGAACCTTTTTTGAATATTTAATGTGTAATTTGATTCAGAAGGATTCCTAAAGATCATATGTAGAGAAAGGTGATAAATTCAGCGAGGGTGCGAGGGGAAAAAGTGGCGCCTTGCTTTGGAAGTGAGTGAGAGTGCAAAAAATGCGGCGAGAAACTAGAGGGAAGCGGCCAGTTTGTGTATAAATACGGCGAGAACGAGAGGAAAAGCGGCGCCTTGCTCTGGAACTGAGTGAGAGGTGCAAAAAATGCGGCGAGAAACCAGAAGAATGGGGCCAGTTAGATGCCAAATACGGCGAGAACGAGAGGAAAAGCGGCGCCACGGTCTGGAACTGAGTGAGAGGTACAAAAAAAGCGGCGAGAAACCAGAAGAATGGGGCCAGTTAGATGCCAAATACGGCGAGAACGAGAGGAAAAGCGGCGCCTTGGTCCGGAACTAAGTGAGAGGTGCAAAAAAAGCGGCGAGAAACCAGAAGAATGGGGCCAGTTACATGCCAAATACGGCGGGAAAGAGAGGAAAAGCGGCGCCTTGGTCCGGAACTAAGTGAGAGGTGCAAAAAATGCGGCGAGAAACCAGAAGAATGGGGCCAGTTAGATGCCAAATACGGCGGGAAAGAGAGGAAAAGCGGCGCCTTTCTCCGGAACTGAGTGAGAGGTGCAAAAAATGCGGCGAGACACCAGAAGAATGGGGCCAGTTAGATGCCAAATCCGGCGAGAACGAGAGGAAAAGCGGCGCCTTGGTCCGGAACTAAGTAAGAGGTGCAAAAAAAGCGGCGAGAAACCAGGGGAAAGCGGCCAGTTAGATTGTAAATACGGCGGGAAAGAGAGGAAAAGCGGCGCCTTGCTCTGGTCCTTGAGTGAGAGGCGTGAAAAATCCGGTGAGAAGCCGAAGAAATAAGTAAGAGGCGTACAGACTCCGTAATCAACTTGGTGCCCTACCTAGATGCTACAAAAAAACTTCACCTCGCAATTCTAAATGCAACACCTCGTGCATATGTTGAAATAGGCAAGTCCGAGGAGGTTGAAGATGAACATCGCAGGTTTTTTAGGTGAATTTCTAACATTATTCATCATGGCATTCGCACTAGGAATGGACGCTTTTTCAGTTGGCCTTGGAATGGGGTTATTGAGGCTAAGACTGAAACAAATTTTCTACATAGGTATTGTCATAGGGCTCTTTCATATTTGGATGCCCCTAGTTGGAATGGGAATTGGTCGTTTTCTTTCGGACCAATTTGGGACAATCGCTACATATCTTGGGGGTATCTTACTTCTGATTTTAGGTATCCAAATGATCGTATCTTCGCTCAAAGATGATGAATCAAAAATGCTCACACCTGAAGGAATAGGGCTGTATATATTTGCATTAGGTGTTAGCTTAGATAGCTTTTCTGTGGGGTTAAGCTTAGGAATCTATGGAGCGCGGACAATTATTACCATCTTAATGTTTGGTGTTGTTAGTATGCTTCTTACCTGGTTCGGATTACTTTTAGGAAGAAGAGTTCAAGGGTGGTTTGGTTCGTATAGTGAGGCACTGGGAGGGAGTATCCTTCTTGCCTTTGGAATTAAATTGTTATTTGCTATCTAAGAGATACTGAAGAATGTTGAGGTACTAATGCCTCAACATTTTTTTGTTTCCCTAAAATGGACGAAGTGTTCTTATATAGTAGATAATGGTTAATAATTAATAGTAAGTAATATTTTTGGAGGGGATAAAATGAATATTTTATTTGTTTGTACTGGTAATACATGTCGAAGTCCAATGGCTGAGGCCATTTTAAAGAGTAAAAAAGTTAAGGGTGTAACAGTTAAATCTGCGGGGGTATTCGCCGATAATAATAGTAGTGCATCACAAAATACCATTCAAGTTTTATCAGAAAAAGGCATTAATCAGCCACATCAATCTACATTATTAACGGAAGAACAGGTAAATTGGGCGACACTTATATTAACAATGACAGCGGGTCATAAGCAACTAGTAGTAAGTCGATTTCCGCAAGACCGAGAAAGAGTGTTCACTTTAAATGAATATGTAAATTTATCAACAAAGGATATCATGGATCCGTTTGGAGGACCAGTTGAGATTTATAGAGAGACATATAAAGAGCTAGATTTGTTGATTGAAGGGTTGGTGCAAAAACTAGCTGATTAGATTTTGGGGGAGATTGTTTTGAAAAAGAGACAAATGAAATTTGGACTAAGGTTAAAATTAGTAGTATTTGTAACCTTATTGGCAACAGTTACATACTCGACAAGTGCATTTTTCATGTATGTTGTTAGTGATTACACTACAGATTTATTGAATGAATCAACATTTACAATCCTAACTTTAGGACTTGGAGTGTTTTGGTCAGGAGTCTTGGCTTTTGTTGCAGCTGGGTTTGTGACGACGCCATTAAAACATCTTGAACAAGCAGTGAAAAGAGCAGCTGATGGGGAAATTGGTGAAGATGTTGTTCTCTCAAAGTCAAATGATGAAGTTCGTTCATTGGGTCTAGCATTTAACGATATGTTAAGTAGCCTTAGGCTAATGGTTTCGAATATCGAAATGAATTTCACAAGTACGACCACAAAGGTAGCTGAAATTGAACGCGCATCTAAAAGTGCCACAGAACAAGCTGAATTAATGTCCAGTGCGATTGATAGTATTGCCAAAGGTGCAGATCAATCAGCTGCATCTGTACAAGAAACTGCAGAAGCTTTTGAAAATGTAATGAAGATCGCTGAAGATGTTCAAGAAAAGGCCGTACTGTCTGAGCAACAATCGATTACAATGATTGATTCTTTAAAAGAAACAGATCAAATTATTCACTCTCTTATCAAAGGGTTTAATAAACAGGTTGAAAGCAGCTATATTTCGCTAGATGCGGTTAAGAGTTTAGATCAAAAGGCGAAAGAAGTTGAGGACATTATTTCTTTAGTTGGAAATATCGCAAAACAAACAAACTTACTTGCTTTAAATGCAGCAATTGAAGCGGCTCGCGCAGGCGAACATGGAAAAGGCTTTTCAGTGGTAGCAACCGAGGTTAGGTCACTTGCAGATGGCAGTTCTCGAGCAGTAGAAGATATATCAAATCTAATACGTGATATTCAAACCGAGGTAAAAGAAGTAGTAATTCGGATGACTGAGCAGGTTGATATAGGTAATAAGGAAGCTGAAAAAGGGAAAATGACGGATGCTGCAATAAAATCGATGACTGGTTCGGTGTACGAATTTGTGGATTCAGTTAAACAAATTGCTACATTGGCGGATCATCAAATGGATAGCATCCGTGAAACAGCATCATTATCGCAAGAGGTGGCTGCGATCGCAGAAGAAACATCCGCTGGTACAGAAGAGATGTCGGCATCAAGCGTTGAACAAGCCAAAGTGATTCAGAACATCTATGTATTAACAAAAGAATTTACACAACAAGCAGAGCAATTAAAGAAAACGATAGAGCGATTTACTGTTTAAGCTTATTGAATTTTTTTTGGTAATAGGTAGAACCAAGTTAACGAATATCTAGCAAGGTAAATGAAGGTGTTAACTCACCTAGTGTGGAATGAGCGGAGAGCCACTTGACTCCTGCGGGATCCAGTGGTCTCGTGAGACCCCACAGGAGCCCCCTGGCGACGAGGAGGCTCACGGACCGCCCCGCGGAAAGCAAGTGGATTCGCAGCTCATGGAACTCCACTGTCTGCTTATTTCAGAATTGCGGAAGAAAAGCTGCCACTCTACTCATAGTATTTTATAAAAAATTATATAAAAACAAAGTGTACGAAAATAACTCTAAAATAGTAACACCAATAGTCATGTGTATTAAAAGAATGATATTATAAATAATAAATCATATATTCGGTAATGGAGGGCTTTTTTAATGAAAGTTGCAATTGCTTCAGATCATGGTGGTTTAAATATTAGAGAAGAAATAAAGAGTTTAATGACTGAAATGGGAATCGAGTTTGAGGATTTTGGTTGTGACTGTACTACTTCTGTTGATTACCCAGACTATGCAGTGCCTGTAGCAGAAAAAGTCGCAAATGGTGAGTTTGATCGTGGGATTTTAATTTGTGGAACTGGGATCGGGATGAGTATCGCTGCTAATAAGGTGAAAGGCATTCGTTGTGCATTAGTACATGATACTTTTAGTGCACAGGCAACCCGTGAACATAACAATAGCAATGTTCTAGCAATGGGTGAAAGGGTTATTGGAGCTGGTTTAGCAAGAGAGATCGCAAGAGTATGGTTATCAACTGAATTTTTGGCAGGTCGTCATGAAACGCGAATCAATAAGATTAAGGATTATGAAGAGCAGATCTGATTTTTGATTTCTTGAAAGGATGACGTGCAATGAAAAATGAACTTTCAATTTGGAGAGAGCAGTTGAAAACTGTTCTATCTGATTTAAAAGAGCAAGCCTCATTATCGAAGCATCAAATCTTAGTTATAGGGTGTAGTACAAGTGAAGTGATTGGTGAAAAAATCGGCACTTCGGGTACGCAGGAAGTAGCTGAGATGATTTTTAATGAGCTAATTGAACTCCAACAAGAAACAGGTGTGATGCTTGCGTTTCAATGCTGTGAGCATCTTAACCGAGCGTTAGTTGTGGAAAAAGAGGTTGCATTACTAAAAGGGCTTGAGATGGTAACAGTTATACCTGTTCAAACAGCAGGCGGGGCAATGGCCACTTATTCATATAAGCAGATGAAGGATCCGGTTGTTGTTGAATTCATCAAAGCTGATGCCGGGATTGATATTGGTGATACATTTATTGGGATGCACTTAAAACATGTAGCCGTCCCGTTAAGAAGTAAGGTAAAGGCGATTGGACAAGCGCATGTAACAATGGCTAAAACAAGACCGAAATTAATTGGTGGCGAAAGAGCTGTTTATGCTAATCAAGAAGAAAATTTATCATGCTAAAATGAGGACTAAATCGTGATTACGTCACCTTTAGTTCTTTTTTTATGGAGAAATATAGAAAAGATTGCGGAATGGGTGTAACATTTGTAAGTTACATTCGTTGTACTAATGGTTACAAGTAGTGAAGAGAAGGGGAGATCAGTGGAGAAAAGTAACGTAACGAAAAATTGGATGATATTTATCGTCGTTATGCTGAAGCACTATATTACTATTTATATCGTATGTCAGGATCTCCCTCGTTGGCAGAAGAACTAGTTCAAGAAACGTTTTTTCGAGCCACTCTGTCGCTTAGCTTCTATAAATATGAAGAGGTGAAGCCTTGGTTGTTTAAAGTGGCACGAAACACTTATTTAGATGAATGGCGCAAGCGAAAACGGCGGAAGCGGGTTCCATTTTTTGGTAAACCAGAGATGCAAAGTCCCTATGGAAAGCCAGAGGAGGAAACACTCGAAGGAGAAACACGCAAGGAACTAATTGATCTATTAGGTCTGCTTCAAGAGAATTATCGAACCTCATTTATTTGAGGGAGTTTTGTGAATTTACTTATGAAGAGATACAGGGCGATGGATTTAACTGAATCACAAGTGAAGGTGACATTGCACCGTGCAAGAAAAAAGCTTCAACAGCTAGGAATATCAATGAAGGGAGAGGAAGAACTTGACTGAATGGACAAAGGAAAAAGAAAAGAAGGTTTTATGGAAATATCGATTTCTTTTAACTGCAAGAATACTTCGAGTCTTGTTGATTATTGGTGGATTATATTTAATATATATGCTTTTTTAACGATTGGATATAGTGCAACAGATATTCAAAATAAACATAAATTCAATATGAATTTAGCTATTGATTGGACTCAAGGTGGCTTGTATGGTGAATTTTATTTACATCCAGGCGGAGAAATCACACCATTTTTAACGCAAGAGATCTCATTTCCTGTGTATCGAACGGTCGGTAAGGAAGAAAATCCCGTTGCCGTGATGAATATGGAAAAGAGATTATTATCGATGTTCTCGACTAAAGAATTAGATTTTCTGCGACCATCAGACCAAAATAGGTTTACCTATTATTTACCTGAGGATCCACGGACAGGAGAAAAGCTGTATTTTAAGAAAGATGAACAGGTTTGGGTGCCTTTAGAAATGGTTCATGAAGGAACAGTTGCAGAGTTGGCATTTTCAACAGACAGATATTATGAACCAAGGGCCTTACTTGAAATTTTAAGTAAGTATGACATTGATGTATTATGGATGCCTTTATATAGTGGCGAGTTGGATACGATTGAGGATGTTGGATTCAGTATAGCTGGCGGAAGCTTTATGTCTGTTGAAACCTTAGGGTTATCAAAAGGAAGAGAACTTTTAGGTGAAAGTTCGTTTACTGAGATTTGGATTGATAAGGAAACGATTGGTCGAAATCAAGACATGATGCTTCGTAATATGGAAAAACTAATAGAAAACGAGAGCGACTCCTACTTAGATCATTTTCTAGGACTGAGACACCTTGAGCAAAGGCATGAATTTTTGGAGGAAAATGGTTTTAAAGTATACGGTGCTGTTGTCACAGGTCCGGTAAAGGAGCTTTTAAAATTGCAAGAAGAAGAAACATTTCGAGGGATTCAGGTCGGAGAGTTCGATTATTGGAACTGGGAATCAAAATAATTTACATGTAAGCGTAAAGCATTGGGGAAAAAGCGAAAATGTCCCTTTCTCTTAGAAAATGAAAGTGATAAAATGAGAAAGTATTTGAGTTTTTCAAAAAAATAATAGAGTCTTGACATGTGAAGGGGGATTCCAATGAAACATTTATCGCAACAAGATCCATCGGTTTTTGGAGCAATTCAAGATGAGTTAAAAAGACAGAGAACGAAAATTGAACTAATCGCTTCTGAAAACTTTGTTAGTGAAGCAGTTATGGAAGCACAAGGTTCAGTTTTAACGAATAAGTATGCTGAAGGTTATCCAGGTCGTCGTTATTATGGAGGCTGTGAGCATGTTGACGTGGTAGAAGATATCGCGCGTGATCGTGCAAAGGAAATCTTCGGTGCAGAGTATGTTAACGTACAGCCACACTCAGGTGCACAAGCAAATATGGCCGTTTATTTTACCATCTTAGAGCAAGGCGATACAGTGTTAGGAATGAATCTATCACATGGTGGACATTTAACACATGGTAGTCCGGTCAACTTCAGTGGAATTCAATATAATTTCGTAGAGTATGGTGTTGACGAAGTTACACATACAATTAACTATGAAGATGTGTTAGAAAAGGCACGTACACATAAACCAAAGCTAATTGTAGCGGGTGCAAGTGCTTATCCACGTGAAATCGACTTTAAACGTTTCCGTGAAATCGCAGATGAGATTGGAGCTTATTTAATGGTGGATATGGCACATATTGCAGGACTAGTTGCTGCAGGTCTTCATCAAAACCCAGTACCATATGCTGATTTCGTTACAACAACTACCCATAAAACATTACGCGGACCTCGTGGCGGGATGATTTTATGTAAAGAAGAATTTGGTAAGAAAATCGATAAATCAATCTTCCCTGGTATTCAAGGTGGACCATTAATGCACGTGATTTCTGCAAAAGCAGTTGCATTTGGTGAAGCACTTCAGGATGATTTTAAAGTATATGCAAAAAATATCATTGAGAACGCACAAAGACTAGCAGAAGGTCTGAAAAAAGAAGGACTAAAACTAGTTTCAGATGGAACAGACAACCATCTTTTACTAGTAGATGTAAAAGCAATCGGTTTAACTGGAAAGGTTGCTGAGCATGTACTTGATGAGGTTGGTATCACGGTAAATAAAAATACTATTCCATTTGATACAGAAAGTCCATTTGTAACAAGTGGTGTTCGTATAGGAACAGCAGCCGTAACTTCTCGTGGATTTGGTTTAGAGGACATGGATGAAATTGCTTCAATTATTGCATTTACTCTTAAAAACCATGAAAACGAAGAAAGCTTAAAAGAAGCGGCAGCACGTGTTGAAGCACTAACGTCTAAGTTTGTATTATATAAAGAGCTATAAAATAAATGCCAGGCACTGGACTTAACAGTGTTCCTGGTTTTTTTATGGAAAAAACAGTTGAAAGTTTAACACCTAAATGAAAAAGTATTTTCATGGAGAATGAGAATGTTTACTCACTAGTGTGGAATGAGCGAAGAGCCACTTGCCTCCTGCGGGATATAGTGGTCTCGGGAGACCCCGCAGGAGCCCCCAAGGCGACGAGGAGGCTCCCGGACCACCCCGCGGAAAGCAAGTGGATCGCAGCACATGGAACTCCGCTAACTAAATTATTTTCAGGGTAGTCCTAATATAAAAACGATATTTGTTAGAAAAACAACTCAAATATTGTCGATTTGTAGCTTGAATATGTTTGCGTACTTCTGTAAAATCTATTGAAGTGAATAAAAAAGGAGAGTGTCTCAGATGGGCAAGGTATATGTATTTGATCACCCACTTATTCAACATAAGCTTACATACATAAGAGAAAAGACAACAGGCACGAAGGAATTCAGAGAATTAGTAGATGAAGTAGCTAGCTTAATGGCATTTGAAATTACTCGTGACCTACCATTACAAGAGGTTGAAATTGAAACACCTGTTGTTGCAGCAAAATCAAAGGTATTATCAGGAAAGAAAATCGGAATTATCCCAATTTTGCGTGCTGGGCTCGGAATGGTTGACGGGATCTTAAAGCTAATTCCGGCAGCAAAAGTCGGCCACATTGGATTATACCGTGATCCAGAAACACTTCAACCGGTTGAATATTATGTGAAATTACCATCAGATGTAGAAGAGCGTGATTTCATTGTCGTTGACCCAATGTTAGCAACGGGTGGCTCTGCAGCTGAAGCAATTAATTCTCTCAAAAAGCGCGGAGCAAAAAACATTAAATTCATGTGTTTAATTGCGGCACCAGAGGGTGTTGAAGTGATTAAAAAAGAACATCCAGATGTAGACATTTTTATTGCGGCGCTTGACGAAAAACTTAATGATCATGGCTATATCGTTCCAGGTCTTGGTGATGCTGGGGATCGCTTGTTTGGGACAAAATAATAATACAGGAAAGGACCGAATCGATTTGATTTGGTCTTTTTGATTTGTTGGACTACACAGAGAGTGGGCAGACCCTTGGGGTTCGGACAGCTTTGATGGGTTTGGTGTAAAAGCTGTCTGAAGTAGCTTTGGGTTCGGACAGCTTTGATTGTTTTGAAGTAAAAGTTGTCTGAAGTAGCTTCGGGTTCGGACAGCTTTGATTGTTTTGAAGCAAAAGCTGTCTGAAGTAGCTTCGGGTTCGGACAGCTTTGTTGGTTTGTTTGTGAAAGCTGTCTGAAGTAGCCCCGTGTTCGGACAGCTTTGATTGTTTAGAAGTAAAAGCTGTCTGAAGTAGCCTCGAGTTCGGACAGCTTTGATTGGCTAGAAACAAAAGCTGTCTGAAGTAGCCCCGTGTTCGGACAGCTTTGATTGTTTAGAAGTAAAAGCTGTCTGAAGTAGCCCCGTGTTCGGACAGCTTTGATTGTTTAGAAGTAAAAGCTGTCTGAAGTAGCCTCGAGTTCGGACAGCTTTGATTGGCTAGAAACAAAAGCTGTCTGAAGTAGCCTCGAGTTCGGACAGCTTTGATTGTTTAGAAGTAAAAGCTGTCTGAAGTAGCCTCGGGTTCGGACAGCTTTGATTGTTTAGAAGTAAAAGCTGTCTGAAGTAGCCTCGGGTTCGGACAGCTTTGATTGTTTAGAAGTAAAAGCTGTCTGAAGTAGCCCCGGGTTCGGACAGCTTTGATTGTTTAGAAGTAAAAGCTGTCTGAAGTAGCCCCGTGTTCGGACAGCTTTGATTGTTTAGAAGTAAAAGCTGTCTGAAGTAGCCTCGAGTTCGGACAGCTTTGATTGTTTAGAAGTAAAAGCTGTCTGAAGTAGCCTCGAGTTCGGACAGCTTTGATTGTTTAGAGGTAAAAGCTGTCTGAAGTAGCTTAGGGTTCGGACAGCACTGTTAGTTTGTTTGTGAAAGCTGTCTGAAGTAGCTTAGGGTTCGGACAGGTTTGATTGTTTAGAAGTAAAAGCTGTCTGAAGTAGCCTCGAGTTCGGACAGCTTTGATTGTTTAGAAGTAAAAGCTGTCTGAAGTAGCTTAGGGTTCGGACAGCTTTGATTGTTTAGAAGTAAAAGCTGTCTGAAGTAGCCCCGTGTTCGGACAGCTTTGATTGTTTAGAAGTAAAAGCTGTCTGAAGTAGCCTCGAGTTCGGACAGCTTTGATTGTTTAGAAGTAAAAGCTGTCTGAAGTAGCCTCGAGTTCGGACAGCTTTGATTGTTTAGAGGTAAAAGCTGTCTGAAGTAGCCTCGAGTTCGGCCAGCTTTGATTGTTTAGAAGTAAAAGCTGTCTGAAGTAGCCTCGAGTTCGGACAGCTTTGATTGTTTAGAAGTAAAAGCTGTCTGAAGTAGCCTCGAGTTCGGACAGCTTTGATTGTTTAGAAGTAAAAGCTGTCTGAAGTAGCCTCGAGTTCGGACAGCTTTGATTGTTTAGAAGTAAAAGCTGTCTGAAGTAGCCTCGAGTTCGGACAGCTTTGATTGTTTAGAGGTAAAAGCTGTCTGAAGTAGCCTCGAGTTCGGACAGCTTTGATTGTTTAGAAGTAAAAGCTGTCTGAAGTAGCTTCGGGTTCGGACAGCTTTGATTGTTTAGAAGCAAAAGCTGTCTGAAGTAGCTTCAGGTTCGGACAGCTTTGATTGTTTAGAAGTAAAAGCTGTCTGAAGTAGCTTCGGGTTCGGACAGCTTTGATTGTTTAGAAGTAAAAGTTGTCTGAAGTAGCCTCGAGTTCGGACAGCTTTGATTGGCTAGAAACAAAAGCTGTCTGAAGTAGCCCCGAGTTCGGACAGCTTTGATTGTTTAGAAGTAAAAGCTGTCTGAAGTAGCTTCGGGTTCGGACAGCTTTGATTGTTTAGAAGCAAAAGTTGTCTGAAGTAGCCCCGTGTTCGGACAGCTTTGATTGTTTAGAAGCAAAAGCTGTCTGTCTGAAGTAGCCTCGAGTTCGGACAGCTTTAATTGCTTTCAAACAAGCGACACATCCCCACAAACCAAACGAACTTTCCAAAACCCATACTGTTCTTCCATATCTCTCATATATTTTAAATTTATGTGAAAGACTACAGGAAAGGGAGGAGATAAGTTGAAGAAAATACTATTGCTCTTTTTATGTAGTTTTCTTTTTATAAATACACAAACATTCGCAGCAAACGGCAGTGCTCATACGTATCCGAATCGACCTGAACTGCCTATTGAATCTGAGGATGAGGTCATTACATCAGTGATTGTGACAAAACCTAGTGCTTATGAAGAGATTTTAGGTAAAGTAAAATCAGATTCAAGCTTGACTGTCACTCATATATATAAGTATGTATTTGAGGGATTCTCAGTAAAAGGGAAAAGGAAGGATATTAAAGAGTTAAAAAAAGACAAAGGCATCCTTCATACCTCTCAAGTAGCCACATATAAAGCCTCTCTTGATGAAAGTGTTCCCTTTATTGGTGGAGACGCAATTAGAGGTTATTTTGACCCTGACGATCAACGATTAACTGGCGAAGGTATTAAGGTTGGAGTAATCGATACTGGAATTGATTATAATCACCCTGATTTAAAGGCTAATTATCATGGGGGTTATGATATCGTTGATGGTGATGATGATCCGATGGAGACAAAGGGTTCATCACGGGACCAGACAATCCATGGTACCCATGTGGCTGGAATCATTGCGGCGAATGGAAAGATAAAAGGAGTTGCCCCCGGTGCAGAAGTGATTGCCTACCGCGCGCTTGGGCCAGGTGGGGTAGGAACTTCTGAACAGGTCATAGCTGCAATTGATAAAGCAATTGAAGATAAAGTTGATATTATCAACTTATCTCTAGGGAATAATGTCAATGGACCGGATTGGCCGACAAGCTTAGCTTTAAATAAAGCGACAGAAAAGGGAATTATTGCTGTTACTTCGAGTGGAAACTCCGGCCCAGAGGTATGGACGGTGGGATCGCCAGGAACTTCATCAAAAGCGATTTCGGTAGGAGCATCCACACCACCTCTAAAAATACCTACCATCTCTATTGGTTTTGAAGACAAAGAAATTGATGTTGCTGAAATGCAAGGCTCGATCCCATGGAATATGGATAAGGACTATCCGCTAGTTTTTGCGGGGTTAGGTTATAAAAAAGACTTTAATGAAGATATGAAGGGTAAAATTGTTTTACTAGAACGAGGAACAATTACTTTCACAGAAAAAGCATTAAACGCTCAAAGCAATGGTGCAAAAGGAGTCTTAATTTTTAATAATGTTGATGGGGAATTTGCTGGAGCACTTGAAATGGCTTTAGATATCCCTGTAGCATCACTTCCGAAAAAAGAGGGATTATGGTTAAAAAAGCAGCTGAAAAAGAGAAATAAGATGGTAAAGACCACCTATCATCATATTCAAGATACGATTGCTTCATTTAGTTCAAGAGGCCCTGTGACAAATACGTGGGAAATTAAACCGGATGTGGTTGCGCCCGGGGTAGCAATTAAGAGTACTGCTCCTAAAGGGTATGTAGAACTTCAGGGGACAAGCATGGCCGCACCACATGTTGCAGGTGCATGTGCATTAATCAAACAAGCACACCCTGATTGGACACCAGAACAAGTGAAGGCATCACTCATGAATACAGCAAAGCTCCTTGAGAATGAGAAAGATGAACTATATAAGCCATATGAACAAGGTGCTGGAAGGATTCAGGTAATTGAAGCGATTAATGCTGAAACACTTGTATACCCTAGTACATTAACGTTTGGTATGTTTGAAAAGGAAGATAATCGGACGAAAAAAGACTTAACGATTACGGTCGATAATCAGTCAATGCATGATAAGCATTATTCGTTTAATATTCCCAAGAACGAAAAAGGCTTTCAATGGGATATTCCTACTTCATTTACTTTAAAGCCAAATGAAAAAAGAAAAGTGACGATTTCCGTTGATATTACACCGAGCGTGATTGGTCCAGGACTTAAGAGTGGTCACATTTATTTAAATGAAGGACACAAAAAAGTACATCTTCCTTACATGATTGTAATTGAGGAACCAGATTATCCAAGGGTTATGGCTTTTCAATTTGGGTCAGCAGAGGACAAAGATACGTTTCAATATCAATTATATCTCCCAAGAGGGGCAGAAGAATATGGAATTGCCCTCTACGATCCTGACTCATTACGCTTTATAGCTTTTCTAGATTGGAAAAGAGATGTTCCTAGAGGCTTAATTGAGCGACAAATTTCAGCCTCTAAATTAGGACTTAAAGGAGTCTATAAAGCAATTGTATTTGCTAAAAAATCAGGAAAAGAAGATACAATTGATTCTGACATATTAATTGACGAAATAGGATCGGATTAACTTTCTATTTATGACAAAAAAGCGTTCCGTTGTGACAAATGTCGCTTGCGGAACGCTATAATGTGAACAATTTGTGAACACCTAAAATTGGAAATTGTTCGCTATGAGGTTTATTATATGTAGACAGTGCAAATTAAGCCTTTTATGATAGGGTTATTGATACTAATTATTCAGTTAAAATGGTATAATTGCTTTGTTATTTTTTCACTTTAAACACATTGACATTAAAAGATGCCTATTGTATGCTTACAAAGGGTATGATGATAAGGTTTTCAAGAGTGTTTTCTGGCTATTTAGTGAACTTTAGTGAAACTTCATTTTCTACTTGGAAAAAGGAGGCATTTCCTTATGCGTCCTGAGTCAAAACATCCCTTTCGAGCGATGGCATTAATGTCTGCCATTACATCTCAATTAGTAGGTTCAATCTTAGTCGGAATCTTCCTCGGAAGATGGCTTGATCGAGTCGTTGATACCGAACCACTATTTTTAATTTTAGGCCTTCTTTTAGGATTATCAGCTGGTGTCTATGGAACACTAAGCTCTGTCCAAAAATTCAATTCAGGAGATTAAAACATGCAACAAGACGATGGCACAATGCTTAAACGACATAGAAAATATATTTTTTACTTTCTAGCTGTGTTTGTCTTAGGATGGGGATTTACTACATACCAACCTGCATTTTTAGGCCTAATCATCGGAGCGGCAGCAAGTTACTATAATCATTTATTGCTGTATCGCAAAGTAAATAAGTTTAGTGAAGCAGTTGTTAAAGGTAAAAAGGTGTATTCATTAGGAACAATATCAAGAATGACTATAGCTGGACTAGCTGTCTTCATCTCGCTGAAATTTCCTGAGTACATCAATGTGTATTTTGTCATGTTGGGATTAATGACTTCCTATATCGTCATTTTCATAGATTTTATAATTCAATCCAAACTAAAAACAAATGTATAACGGGGAAGAGAGGTGATATAGTTGGAACATCATGCTCCTACGTTTGAATGGTTAGGACTAACGTTCAATTCGTCAAATATCCTAATGTCTATTATTGCTGCTACTGTTGTATTTATTACCGCAGTTCTATTAACCAGAAATATTTCAATAAAACCTACTGGTGGTCAAAATGTATTGGAATGGGTTATGGATTTCGTTAAAAATATTATAGGTAGCACAATGGATTGGAAAACAGGAAGGTTATTCCTACCTCTAGGAATAACACTTATAATGTATGTATTTGTCTCAAATATGCTAGGACTACCATTTGCAATTATCTTGGGCGAGGAACATACGTTATGGTGGAAATCACCTACTGCTGATCCAGTTATCACATTAACATTAGCAGCGATGGTTGTAGCATTATCACACTATTATGGCGTGAAGCTACTAGGGCCAAAGGAATATATTAAGGGTTTCTTTAAACCAATGAAATTCTTGTTTCCTTTAAAAGTAATTGAGGAATTCTCAAACACTTTAACATTAGGCCTACGTCTTTACGGTAATATCTATGCAGGGGAAATTTTACTTGCTTTGTTGGCAGGACTAGCTGTCAACGGTTATGAAACGGGAATTTTTTCCGGAGTAATAGGAACAATAGTCGCTATCATCCCAATGATGATATGGCAAGCATTTAGTATTTTTGTTGGTTCAATACAAGCGTTTATCTTCACTATGTTAACAATGGTTTATATGGCGCACAAAGTGAGTCACGACCATTAATAATATATTTTTTAACTAATCTAAAGGATAATCATAAGGAGGAATTTTATAATGGGTGCAATAGCAGCAGCAATCGCAATTGGTTTGGCAGCACTAGGTGCAAGTTTTGGTAACGCAATGATCGTTAAGAGTACAGTTGAAGGGATTTCTCGTCAACCTGAACTACGTGGCCCACTTCAAACTATTATGTTCATCGGGGTTGCATTAGTAGAGGCGATTCCTATCATCGCAGTAGTAGTAGCATTCATGGTTATGGGTCAATAATTAGAACTAACATCTATTAGAAATCAAATTAGATAGTAATGGAACTTATAATATTATAAATATCCATACTGTTAAAAATGATAGAACGAAATAAACTGGTTCAAGTGGCGAAGTCGTCTCATGGGAGAACCTTCGCCATTGTTTTACTTTAAGCAAAAAAAAATACTAGATATGACTATTTCTAGTAAACACTTTTCCATGTAATTTCCGAAGGGAGTGAGAGCTTTGGTATTTGACGTTAATATATTTGCCCTAGGTGCAGGTTTGAGTGGCGATATTAATACAGGAGATATTATCTTCCAACTTGGTGTCTTCTTATTATTACTTTTCTTATTAAGAAAATTTGCCCTTGATAAACTAATTGCAATGATGAAAAAACGTGAAGAGCACATCGCTAGTGAAATTGATTCTGCTGAAAAAAGTAATCAAGAAGCAAAAGTGCTAATCGAACAACAACAGCAATTATTAAAAGAAGCTCGTAAAGAAGCACAAGGTCTAATTGAAAGTGCAAAGAATATGGCAGAAGAACAGAAAACGGCTATTATCCAGGCTGCACAAGCAGAGTCTGACCGTTTTAAGGAATCTGCAAAAAAAGAAATCGTTCAAGAAAGAGAAAAAGCGGTTGCCGCATTACGCGAACAAGTCGCTTCACTATCTGTTCTGATTGCTACTAAAGTTATTGAGAAAGAACTAAGTGAGAAGGATCAAGAAAAGCTTATTAATGAGTATATTAAAGAGGTAGGAGAAGAGCGATGAGCAAAGGGGTCGTGGCAAAACGATATGCGTTAGCTCTTTTTCAATTATCACAACAACAGCAAACTCTTGATCAGACAGAAGCTGAACTACGAGTTGTAAAACAAGTGTTTACATCTAATAAAGATTTTTTAGCTTTTCTTTCTAGTCCGAAAATGACAAATGAAACAAAAAAATCAGTTGTAAAGGGAGCATTTGCTTCTGCATCAACAATGGTCTTAAATACATTATACCTTTTAATTGATCGTCACCGTGAATCAGTGATTGCTGACATGGTCGATCAATTTATTGAGTTAGCAAATGAAGAACGTGGACTAGCAGAAGCAAAAGTATACTCTGTACGTCCTTTAACAGATGTCGAAAGCGCTAGTATTTCTAGTGTGTTCGCAAAAAGTATAGGGAAATCTGCGCTGCGTATTGAAAATATTGTCGATAAAAGTCTAATTGGCGGTGTGAAGATTCGCATCGGTAACCGTATATATGATGGTAGTGTGAACGGGAAATTAGAACGCCTAGAGCGTGATCTAATGACGAAAAGATTGTAGATAGGGGTGAACATTCATGAGCATCAATGCTGAAGAAATTAGTGCGCTGATTAAACAGCAAATTGAAAACTATCAATCAGAAGTAAAAGTGAGCGATGTTGGTACAGTTATTAGTGTTGGTGACGGTATCGCACGTGCTCATGGTCTAGACAGTGTAATGTCTGGAGAGCTTTTAGAATTCTCAAATGGTGTCATGGGTATGGCTCAGAACCTTGAGGAAAACAACGTAGGTATCGTTATCCTTGGTCCTTTCACTGATATTCGTGAAGGTGACGAGGTTCGTCGTACTGGACGTATTATGGAAGTACCTGTAGGGGAAGCGTTAATTGGTCGTGTTGTAAATCCATTAGGGCAACCTGTTGATGGATTAGGACCAATTGAAACTTCAAAAACTCGCCCGATTGAAAGCCCAGCACCAGGTGTTATGGACCGTAAATCAGTTCATGAACCACTTCAAACTGGTATTAAAGCAATTGATGCGTTAATTCCAATTGGACGTGGACAACGTGAGTTAATTATCGGTGACCGTCAAACTGGTAAAACAGCTGTAGCGATTGATACAATTCTTAACCAAAAGAATGAAAATATGATTTGTATCTATGTTGCAATCGGACAAAAAGAATCAACGGTTCGTGGAGTTGTAGAAACTCTTCGTAAAAATGGTGCTTTAGATTACACAATTGTTGTAACAGCTTCTGCATCACAACCAGCTCCATTACAATACCTTGCACCATATGCAGGTGTTACAATGGGTGAAGAGTTCATGTACAATGGCAAGCACGTTTTAGTTATCTATGATGACTTAACAAAGCAAGCTGCTGCATACCGTGAGCTTTCTCTATTACTTCGTCGTCCTCCAGGTCGTGAAGCATATCCAGGGGATGTATTCTACTTGCATTCACGCCTACTTGAGCGTGCTGCGAAATTAAGTGATGCTAAAGGTGCAGGTTCACTAACAGCATTACCATTTATTGAAACACAAGCAGGAGATGTATCTGCATATATCCCAACAAACGTAATCTCGATTACAGATGGACAAATTTTCTTGCAATCTGACCTATTCTTCTCAGGTGTACGTCCAGCGGTTAACGCAGGTCTTTCAGTATCCCGTGTAGGTGGATCAGCTCAGATTAATGCAATGAAAAAGGTATCTGGTACATTACGTCTTGACTTAGCTTCATACCGTGAGCTTGAAGCATTCGCTCAATTCGGTTCTGACCTAGATAAAGCAACTCAAGCGAAATTAAACCGTGGTGCTCGTACAGTTGAAATCCTAAAGCAAGGTTTAAATAAGCCACTTGCAGTTGAAAAGCAGGTAGCGGTTCTTTATGCTTTAACTCGTGGATTCTTAGATGATATCCCATTAGAAGATATTGGTCGTTTCGAAGAAGAATATTTAACATTCTTAGAACATAACCGTAAAGCAGTGCTGGATCACATTCGTTCAACTGGTAAACTTCCAGAAGACACTGATTTCCAGGCGGCAATTAATGACTTTAAGAAAACATTTGTTGTTTCTGAATAATAAAATTAGTAGAGCGACGACTGATGTTACGTCGCTCTAAAATCCAGATCTTTTGACAAAAAGGTGGTGAGAACCTTTGGCATCATTAAGAGATATAAAATCAAGAATTACCTCAACGAAGAAGACAAGTCAAATTACAAAGGCGATGCAGATGGTATCAGCTTCTAAATTAAATAGAGCTGAAAACAATGCAAAAGCTTTCGTACCATATATGGAAAAAATTCAAGAGGTAGTGGCAAGTGTTGCACTAGGTAGTGAAGATGTTACACATCCAATGCTACTTAAAAGACCTGTAAAGAAAACAGGATACCTTGTGATTACATCTGACCGTGGATTAGCTGGGGCATATAACAGTAATATTCTTCGTGCTGTATACCAAACCATTCAAAAGCGTCATTCAAGTAAGGATGAATATGCGGTTATTGCTATTGGTCGTGTTGGTCGTGATTTCTTTAAGAAGCGTGGAATTCCTGTTGTTCAAGAAATTACTGGATTAGCAGATCAACCATCGTTTAATGAGATTAAAGATATTGCTAGTAATACGGTCAGTATGTTTGCTGATGGTTTATTTGATGAGCTTTACATCTATTACAACCATTTCGTGAGCGCGATTCAACACGATGTAACAGAGAAAAAACTGTTACCATTAACGGATCTTTCATCTGGTAACCAAAAGATAACTTCATATGAGTTTGAACCATCGCAAGAAGAAATCCTTGAGGTGCTTCTCCCTCAGTATGCTGAAAGTCTCATCTATGGAGCACTTTTAGACGGAAAAGCTAGTGAGCATGCTGCACGTATGACAGCGATGAAGAGTGCAACTGACAATGCAAAAGAACTTATCGGTTCACTTACATTGTCTTACAACCGTGCTCGTCAGGCAGCGATTACTCAAGAAATTACTGAAATTGTCGGTGGCGCAGCCGCATTAGAATAGAAGTAAAACACTATTAGTTTTTTAAATGCAAGTTAGGAGGGAAAACGATGACAAAAGGACGAGTTACTCAAGTAATGGGTCCTGTTGTAGACGTAAAGTTTGACAGCGGACATCTTCCTGAAATTTACAATGCCCTTGTAATCGACTATAAGTCAAGTGATGTTGAAATTAAACTAACACTTGAAGTAGCGATTCATCTTGGTGATAATACAGTTCGTACTGTTGCTATGTCGTCAACAGATGGTCTTGTACGTGGAGTGGAAGTAGTAGATACAGGAAAAGCAATTTCTGTACCAGTTGGTGATATAACTCTTGGTCGTGTTTTCAACGTTCTAGGAGAAAACATCGATTTAGATGAGCCGATTGGACCAGAAGCACGTCGTGATGGTATTCACCGTGAAGCACCAACATTCGAACAACTTTCAACTGAGGTTGAAATCCTTGAAACTGGTATTAAGGTAGTAGACTTACTTGCACCATATATTAAGGGTGGTAAAATCGGTCTATTCGGTGGTGCCGGTGTAGGTAAAACAGTTCTTATCCAAGAACTTATCAATAACATCGCACAAGAGCACGGTGGTATCTCGGTATTCGCGGGTGTAGGTGAGCGTACTCGTGAAGGAAACGACTTATACTACGAAATGAAGGACTCTGGTGTTATTAACAAAACAGCAATGGTATTCGGACAAATGAACGAGCCACCTGGAGCACGTATGCGTGTTGCATTAACAGGTCTTACAATGGCTGAATATTTCCGTGATGAGCAAGGACAAGACGTTCTATTCTTCATCGATAATATTTTCCGTTTCACTCAAGCAGGTTCTGAGGTATCAGCCCTACTTGGACGTATGCCATCTGCGGTAGGTTACCAACCAACTCTATCTTCTGAGATGGGTAAACTACAAGAACGTATTACTTCTACAAACGTAGGATCGGTAACATCGATTCAAGCGATTTACGTTCCTGCCGATGACTATACTGACCCAGCACCAGCAACAACTTTCGCTCACTTAGATGCTACAACTAACCTTGAGCGTAAGCTTTCTGAAATGGGTATCTATCCAGCGGTGGATCCATTAGCATCTACTTCTCGTGCACTTGCACCTGAGATTGTTGGAGAAGAGCACTATAATGTTGCTCGTCAAGTACAGCAAACATTACAACGTTATAAAGAATTACAAGATATCATCGCAATCCTTGGTATGGATGAGTTAACTGATGAAGACAAATTAGTCGTTCACCGTGCTCGTCGTATCCAATTCTTCCTATCTCAGAACTTCCACGTTGCTGAGCAGTTCACTGGACAAAAAGGTTCTTATGTACCTGTTCAAGAAACTGTTAAAGGCTTCAGAGAAATTCTTGATGGTAAATATGATCACTTACCAGAGGATGCATTCCGTCTAGTTGGTCGTATTGAAGAAGTAATTGAATCTGCTAAACGTATGGGTGTTGAAGTTTAATAAAGGGACGTAGGAGGGTATAAAATGAAGACAGTTAAAGTAAGTGTCGTAACTCCTGATGGCCCAGTTTATGAAGCTGACGTGGAAATGGTGGTTGCTCGTGCTCAAAGTGGTGAGCTAGGTATCCTTCCAGGACACATTCCAATGGTTGCTCCTCTTCAAATTGGGGCAGTCCGTTTAAAAAAAGCTACCAACACTGACCTTGTTGCTGTTAGTGGGGGCTTTCTAGAAGTTCGTCCTGATCAAGTAACGATACTCGCTCAAGCAGCTGAAACAGCTGAACAAATCGACATACGTCGTGCTGAAGAAGCAAGACAGCGTGCGGAGCAACGTTTACAGGCGAAACAAGACGATATCGATTTTAAACGTGCGGAGCTTTCTCTAAAGCGTGCCATCAATCGTTTAAACGTAACTCAAAACAAATATTAAGTTAAAAACCTAAAGACTAGTCTTTAGGTTTTTTATTGTGTAGAAATATGGTTAAACGGAGCAAATAGATGAAACAGCAAATATATTATTATAATTGTGAGCAGTACAATTTGGTTGTATCATAAATTACTTCAAAGGAGCGTCAAGTCCCGGTGTATGATCAAAAATCCAGCGAGGCGGCCGTCAAGTCCCGATGTAAGACTAAAAATGCGGCGGGTTCCGAATGAAATCGGGCCAGATGGAAGACAAATCGGGCGGGAATCAAGGTCAATCCGGCGAGTCGCGCGTCAAGTCCCGGTGTATGATCAAAAATCCGGCGGGTTCCGAATGAAATCGGGCCAGATGGAAGACAAATCGGGCGGGAATCAAGGTAAATCCGGCAAGCCGGGCGTCAAGTCCAGGTGCTAGATTAAAAATCCGGCGGGTTCCGAATGAAATCGGGCCAGATGGAAGACAAATCGGGCGGGAATCAAGGTAAATCCGGCAAGCCGGGCGTCAAGTCCAGGTGCTAGATTAAAAATGCGGCGGGTTCCGAATGAAATCGGGGCAGATGGAAGACAAATCGGGGGGGAATCAAGAGAAATCCGGCAAGCCACTCAGCATAACCGCTGTAAGATCAAAAATCCGGCGAACCGCCTTTCACGTCAGGGTACAAGGTCAAAAATCAAAAATCCGGCAAGCCACTTAGCCAGGCCAGTCAAGTCCTTTTATGTTGTGTAAATTAGAATACTATGCTTTCAACTACTATAACTATGTCAGAAAATCTGCCAACATATCCCAATCTTAAAGAATTTATGTTACGATAACTTATATTACTATAGAAATAATATAAATTTATCAAAGAGGCGATGATATAAAAATACATAATAGAAGTCCGAAAATTGCGAATATGATATTCGTAAAATATTCTCGATTAAATATTCATAGATATGTGTAGTGAACAAGAAAAAATAGACCATTTTTTTAAACGTTAAGACAAGAATAATACCGTTCTATTTCTCTTAGTTTAAACCTCAAATAATGTGGTAATCACAATGTAGGTGAACAAAATTTTTTAGGAAGAATATTGTTCTATTAAAAAGGAATTTTATCCAACAAAAGTCAATCTTTGATATGTGGCAAGTTATCGACACTTCTGGTGAATATTGTTATAATGATTACGGTTACATAATTGAAAAATAAGAGATTTATAAATGAAATTTTATTTTTTGATTACTCATAATTTTATGATTATAATAGGGGAAATTTCTTAAAGGCAATGGAGGGGTTGTATGGATAGTTTATTGAATCAGTATATGAATAATTACTTAATTGTGTTTGTCTTCCTGTGTTTAGGAGTCTTACTACCAATCGTGGCATTGACTGCTGGTCGTATCTTAAGACCAAGTGCCCCGAATGCAATGAAACAAACAACCTATGAAAGTGGAATTGAGCCCTTTCATGATTCCCGTGTACAGTTCAATGTTCGCTATTATATTTTTGCACTTATGTTTGTCATTTTCGATGTGGAAACAGTGTTTTTATATCCATGGGCTGTTGCTTATGAGAAGTTAGGGATATTTGCTCTAATTGAAATGCTTATCTTTGTTGCAATGTTACTAATTGGGTTGCTTTATGCTTGGAAGAAGGGGGTCCTAAAATGGACTTAAAGCTAGATAACATTACTCAAGAAGAAATGGAAGAAATGAGGCACAGTGTATTTTTAACGACATTGGAGCAAGTGAAAGCTTGGGCTAGAAGTAATTCTTTATGGCCAATGACTTTTGGGTTAGCTTGCTGTGCGATCGAAATGATGGGTGTAGGTTCATCCCATTATGATTTAGACCGCTTTGGATCCTTTTTCCGTACATCTCCACGTCAATCAGATGTTATGATTGTTTCGGGTACTGTAACAAAAAAAATGGCACCAGTGTTAAAGCGTCTATATGACCAAATGCCAGAGCCGAAATGGGTTATTGCCATGGGTTCCTGTGCAACGGCTGGCGGACCATATGTGAAATCATATGCAGTAGTAAAAGGGGTTGACCAAATCGTCCCAGTGGATGTATATATCCCAGGATGTCCACCAAACCCTGCTGCACTTATATATGGAATGAATAAATTAAAGGAAAAAATTCGCTATGAAGCTAAAACTGGGAAGAAGGTGATTTAGCGTGAGCGAAAGTAAAGATTTAGAACAGCAAAAACGTGAGGCCGCAGAGCGTGCAAAAGAGCTTGCGAAGAAGCGTTTAGCAGAAAGGCAAGCCGAAGAGAAGAAAACGGATCCTTCTGAAGAAAAAAATGAAGATTCTATTGACCTAGCAAAGAAGAAGGCAGCAGCTGCGGCAAAGGCAAAAGCGGCTGCACTAGCTAAGCAAAAGGCTCAAGCAGAATCCGATGAAGACTCAAGTGAAGAAGTAGATTCGAAGGAACTCGCTAAGCAAAAGGCAGCAGCTGCAGCAAAAGCGAAGGCAGCTGCATTAGCAAAACAGAAGGCTCAAGAATCCAATGAAGAGTCAAATGAAGATCTAGATCCAAAGGAGCTGGCTAAGAAAAAAGCAGCGGCAGCAGCAAAAGCGAAAGCGGCAGCATTAGCAAAACAAAAAGCTAGTGAAGGTAACGCAGACAATGAGACTGAGCAATCGCTCGATGACGATAAAGAATTAGCAAAGCAAAAAGCAGCGGCAGCAGCAAAGGCGAAAGCAGCCGCACTGGCAAAGCAAAAAGCACAATCTGAAAGTGGAACTGCTGATTCATCTAATGATGATGATGTGGCGAAGGCGAAGGCAAAAGCAGCGGCCGCAGCAAAGGCAAAAGCAGCCGCACTGGCGAAGCAAAAAGCCAAAGCTGAAGGCGAAGATGCATCCGATGATGATTTAGCTAAAGCGAAGGCGAAAGCCGTGGCAGCAGCCAAAGCAAAAGCAGCCGCGGCAGCAAAAGCGAAAGTATCAGGCACTACAGGTGATGATGATCTTGCCAAGGAAAAGGCCAAAGCGATTGCAGCAGCAAAGGCTAAAGCGGCAGCAGCAGCCAAAGCAAAGGCGGCAAAATCAGATAGTGAAGAGCCTGTGGAAGAGGAAAAGCCATCGGTCAATCAGCCATTATTAGATAAGTATGTAAAGGTAATCCAAAATCACCTTGGTGACGAGGTATTAGAAGACTATTACATCAATACTCTTTCAAAGGATGTACCAACACTAGTAGCAAAGAAAGATACATATTTTAAAATCGCTCAGTTTTTAAAATTTAATGAGCAATTAGCTTTCGATTATTTATCAGAGCTACATGGAACAGACTTTGAGACACATATGGAAGTTTATGTTCATTTATTTTCATATAAAAATAGACAGTCAGTTGCTATTAAAGTGAAAATAGATCGTGAGGAGCCTGTGATTGATTCGCTTCAACCTTTATGGCAAGGCGCTAACTGGCCAGAATGTGAAGCTTTTGATCTGTTAGGCATTAAATTTACGAACCATCCAGATTTAAAGCGAATTTTATTACCTGAGGACTGGGTAGGATATCCGCTTCGAAAAGACTATGAGCCATACGATGTGGAGGTGTAGCCAATGATTCGCACAGAAGAAATGCTACTAAATGTTGGACCACAGCATCCAAGTACACATGGAGTTTTCCGTCTAGTTATTAAGATAGATGGAGAAATTATTAAAGAAGCTATCCCGGTTATTGGTTACCTTCATCGAGGAACTGAAAAATTAGCGGAAGACCTTCAATACACTCAAATTATTCCATATACAGACCGAATGGATTATTTATCAGCGATGACAAATAACTATGTCCTCTGTCATGCCGTTGAAACGATGGCCGGAATCGAAATCCCAGACCGTGCTGAATATTTACGAGTATTAGCAATGGAGTTAGGAAGGGTTGCAAGTCACCTAGTTTGGTGGGGAACCTACTTGCTAGATTTAGGAGCAACAAGTCCTTTCCTTTACGCATTTAGAGAACGTGAAATGATTATAAATCTGCTGAATGAACTTTCAGGGGCAAGATTAACGTTCAATTACATGCGTGTTGGAGGAGTGAAATGGGATGCTCCTGAAGGCTGGATTGAAAAGGTAAGAGAATTTGTTCCATATATGAGAGAACAATTAAAGGGATATCATGAGCTTGTAACAGGAAATGAGATCTTCCTTAACCGTGTTAAAGGTGTTGGGAAGTATACACAAGAAGAAGCGATTGCTTATTCTTTAAGTGGAGCAAACTTAAGATGTACGGGTGTTCAATGGGATTTAAGAAAAGATGAACCATATTCGATTTACGATCGATTTGATTTTGATGTTCCTGTCTTCACTGGTGGGGATGCATGGGCACGCTATCAAACTCGAATTGCAGAATTAGAAGAATCACTTAAAATCATTGAGCAAGCTGTTGAACAGTTTCCGAGTGAAGGTGCCATTATGGCAAAGGTACCAAAAATCATCAAAGCTCCAAAGGGTGAGGCGTATGTACGAATCGAGTCACCTCGAGGTGAGATTGGCTGTTATATTGCAAGTGATGGCAAAAAAGAACCGTATCGATTAAAGTTTCGTCGTCCATCCTTTTACAACCTACAAATTCTACCTAAACTATTAAAAGGCGAAAATATGGCAAACTTAATCGCAATTCTAGGAGCAATTGATATTGTTCTTGGGGAGGTAGATGGATAATGATTACTGATCTTTTACAATCATCACCCAGCTGGACAAACGTAGCAATCTTTTTCGGTCTAGCAACCGCTTTATTAATGGTCGTATTAGGATTTGTAACGTATGGAATTTTAGCAGAACGTAAAGTAATGGGGTTTATGCAGGGGCGTATTGGTCCAAACCAGGTTGGTGGCCGCTTTGGCCTACTTCAAACCGTAGCTGACGTATTAAAGCTTTTATTAAAAGAAGACACCATCCCAAAAGCAGCAGATAAACCACTGTTTATCCTTGCTCCAGTTATTGCTTTCACGCCTGCATTTATGGTGCTTGCAGTCATTCCATTTACAGATGCGTTTCGTTTTGCAGATATTGGGGTAGGATTGTTGTATTATATAGCCGTTTCGGGACTAACAACAGTTGGTATCGTAACAGGCGGTTGGGCTTCAAATAACAAATATGCATTATTAGGTGGAATGCGTGCAGCTGCACAAATGATTTCCTATGAGATACCACTTGTTATGTCAGTGATCGGGGTTATTTTATTCACTGGTAGCTTAAATTTAGTTGATATTGTTAATGCACAAACAAATGTCTGGTTTATATTTGCACAACCAATCGGTTTCTTAGTGTTCCTAATCGCCTCGGTTGCAGAATTAAATCGTGTGCCTTTTGACTTACCGGAAGCTGAATCAGAACTTGTTGCTGGATTTCATGTAGAGTATTCAGGATTTCGATGGGCATTCTTTATGCTTGCTGAATATGTTTACTTCTTTGCGATGGCAGCACTAACAACCGTTTTATTCTTAGGTGGTTGGCATCCAGTATTCTTCCTAGATTTCATACCAGGAGCAGTCTGGTTTGCATTAAAATTCAGTGCAGTCATATTCCTACTCATTTGGTTCAGGGTAACATTCCCACGTATAAGAGCAGACCAACTAATGGAATTCGGCTGGAAAGTACTACTACCAATCGCACTAGCAAACATCTTTATCTCAGCAATCATTAAAGAGTTGTTTTTCTAGAAACTTAGCTGATTAATAATTACACTTGATTTTAACTACAATTTATAGGGAAGTTAGTAGGGAAGCTTTTAAGAAAAACTAAAGCTTAGTATATTTGCAATATAATAAATAAATTTGTTGCTTACTCAGTGTGGAATGAGCGAAGAACCACTCGACTCCTGCGGGATGCACGGGGCAAAGTGAGACCCCGCAGGAGCCAAAGCGACGAGGAGGCTCACCGTCCCGCCCGCGGAAAGCGAGTGGATCGTAGCGAGTGAAACTTTCCAACCTAAGAAAAAGTAATAGTATCGCAATTCAAACAAAGGGGTGAAGATACATGCGTGGCTTAGCAAAAGGTTTGAAATATACCCTAAAAAACTTAACAAAGAAAAAGGTGACATACGATTATCCAAATGAACCACTTCCACTACCTGATCGATTCAGAGGCATTCAAAAATTTTACCCAGAAAAATGCATTGTTTGTAACCAATGTGCAAACATCTGTCCAACAGATTGCATTCAATTAACAGGGAAAAAGCATCCAGATCCTGCGAAAAAAGGGAAGATCATTGATACGTATGATATAAATTTTGAAATCTGTATATTGTGTGATTTATGTACAGAGGTTTGTCCAACAGAAGCCATCATCATGTCTAATAATTTCGAGCTAGCAACATACAGCAGAGATGATTTATTCAAGAATTTAGAGTGGTTGGATGAGAACGATACAAACTTACGGAAGGAGAATAAAGCGTGAGTTTGAGTGGAGAATTTATAGCCTTTATCGTGCTTGGAGTGATTGCCATCGGTGGCGGAGTCGTGATGATCAATCTAGAAAAGGTTGTACACATGGTTGTTGCCTTAGTTTTTACATTTGTTAGTATTGCAGGATTATATGTGATGCTTCATGCGGAATTCTTAGCAGCTGTTCAGATTCTTATCTATTCTGGAGCAATTACAATTATCATGCTCTTTGGGATCATGCTAACAAGACATAATGACCGAAGTGAACAGAAAATTAGTTTTGCTCGAAAGTTTATTGTATTAATCGGGGTATTAGGCTTCGGTTTAGCTGTTTATTTAGGGATTTATAATCTAGAA
The DNA here is from genome assembly GCF_002019645.1 of Litchfieldia alkalitelluris. Taxonomy (GTDB): domain Bacteria; phylum Bacillota; class Bacilli; order Bacillales; family Bacillaceae_L; genus Litchfieldia; species Litchfieldia alkalitelluris. The sequence goes on from NZ_KV917374.1 coordinate 598,165, forward strand.
ATTGGTCAGCAAGAAAGTACGCTGTATGATAAAAATACGGAGCAAATCGGAATTGAACTTTTTTCAAAATTTGTCATTCCATTTGAGCTAACATCTGTTGTCCTATTAGTTGCGTTAATTGGAGCGATAGTCTTAGCGAAAAAAGATGAGCCAGAGGAGGCGGAGAAGGAATGAGTACAGTTCCATTATCAGCTTACCTCACCGTAGCACTGATTCTGTTTTGTATTGGTCTTTATGGTGCCTTATCTAAACGAAATACAATCATTGTCTTAATTTCTATCGAGCTGATGTTAAATGCGGTGAATATAAACCTGATCGCTTTTAGTAAGTATGGCTTTCAACCGAATATTACAGGGCAAATCTTTGCACTATTTGTCATTGCGATAGCAGCAGCAGAAGTAGCAGTTGGAATTGCGATATTAATAGCTTTATATCGCAACCGTCAAACAGTTAATGTCGATGAAATGGATACAATGAAAAATTAAAATGCAAAACAGGATGGCTTTTTTTGACAATGTTCTAGATTTACGGGTAGCAATGTCAAGGGAATGCCCAATTTAGAAGAAGGGGAATGTGATACGATGATGGAAAATGCATGGATCATACCGCTTTTCCCGCTTATCTCTTTTTTAGTCCTTCTTGTTTTTGGTAAACGACTGAAGCAATTTAGTTCAGCACTAGGGATGGTTTTGGTGTTATGTTCTTTCGTTTATTCTTTGTTGGTATTATTTGAGCGATTCACAAATCCAACATTTAAAAATGAGGGTACTTGGTTAACAATAGGGGATGTTCAATTAACAGCGGGTTTTGAAATTAATCAATTAAATGCGCTCATGCTAGTAATAGTATCGCTGGTTAGTTTTCTAGTACATATGTATTCAATTGGATATATGCATGGCGATGATCGTTTTCATGTGTTTTATGCATATCTAGGACTCTTTACATTTGCGATGCTCGGATTAGTCATGTCACCTAATCTTTTGCAAACCTATATATTCTGGGAGCTTGTAGGTGTAGGTTCATTTTTACTGATAGGATTCTATTTTTATAAAAATGAAGCAAGAGCAGCAGCGAAAAAAGCATTCATTATGACTCGTATCGGTGATGTAGGGTTACTAATCGGAATGATTCTACTGTTCTGGCAGGTTGGTAGTTTTGAATATGATCAAATTTTTGCTGCGGTAGAAGCTGGAGCAATCTCATATGAAATGATTACCTTAACGGCGATTTTAATCTTTGTTGGGGCGGTTGGTAAGTCGGGTCAATTCCCATTACATACATGGTTACCTGATGCAATGGAAGGTCCAACACCTGTTTCAGCACTTATCCATGCTGCCACAATGGTTGCTGCAGGGGTCTATTTAGTCGCTACTACCTTCCCGTTATTTGCGGCAAGTGAAGCTGCCTTAACAACGGTAGCCGTAATTGGTGGATTTACTGCCATTTTTGCAGCAAGTATCGGTCTTGCTCAAAAGGATATTAAACGAGTTCTTGCATATTCAACCGTCAGTCAGCTTGGTTATATGATGCTTGCGCTAGGTTCAGCTGGTTATGCTGCAGGTGTGTTTCATTTAATGACTCACGCATTCTTTAAAGCACTGTTATTCTTAGCGGCAGGAAGTGTCATTCATGCTGTACATACTCAAAACATTCATGAAATGGGTGGGCTCTGGAAAAAACTCAAAGTAACGGGACCATTATTCCTTATAGGAACGCTTGCAATTAGTGGCGTACCACTTTTTTCAGGATTTTTTAGTAAGGAAGAAATTCTCCTTGCAACATGGGTCCACGGAAACTATTTCTTATTTTGGTTAGCAATGATTGCTGCTTTCTTTACATCATTTTATATGTTCCGTCTGTTCTTCCTAGTATTTTTAGGAGAGGGGAAAAAGGAGCACAAGAAAACGCACGAATCACCAAGTGTGATGACCGTACCGATGATCATTCTTGCTGTGTTAGCCGTATTCTCTGGATATGTGAACACACCATGGTTCGGTACATTTTTAGGAGATTGGTTAACAAAAGGAACTCATTTATACGGGCATGGCCACGTGGATGGGGCGGCTTGGATTATGATTGTAGCAACACTAGTCTCTTTAGGCGGAATTTTGTTAGCATATCTAATGTATTCAAAAAATACGATTCCAAGAGATTGGCTTTCGTCTAGAGCGCCAATCCTGCATAGCATTGTCTATCGAAAATATTTTGTTGATGAGTTTTATCAATCAACGATTGTGTATGCAACCAAGGCCTTTAGCTTATTCCTTAAATACATCGATGTCTTCCTTATGGCAGGCGCCGGTAAAGGGGTAGCATCATTTACGAATGGTCTAGGTAAGCTTGGATCGAAGCTTCAAACAGGGCAGGTTCAAGTTTATGGAACAGTGGCCTTTCTTGGCTTAGCTGTTATCATCGTCATATTTGCACTAACAGGGGGGTACTTACGATGAACGATTCCTATTTATTATCATTATTAGTGTTCTCCCCTGCCATTGGTATTGTTCTTTTAAGCTTTATTCCGAAAGTCCAGGAACAAACATTAAAGCTGGTTGGTTTTCTGTCAACATTGCCACCATTATTACTTGTGTTTGTTCTTTATAGCTATTACCGAGGTGGAACAGAGCTATCTAGCTTCTCTGAAAAGCTAAACTGGTTTGGCATTATGGGAGCTGGCCAACCGTTCTCGATTAATTATGAGCTAGGGTTAAGTGGTCTTTCTCTAGTGATGGTTATTTTAACAGCAGTTATTTCTACATTAGCAGCGATTGCATCTATTCATATTAAAAAAGAGTGGAAAGGATATTTTATCCTATTTTTACTTCTTGAAATTGGGATGCTCGGGGTTTTTGTCGCAGAGAATTTATTCTTGTTCTTCCTATTTTTTGAGGTAACTTTAGTAGCCATGTTCTTTCTAATTGGAAAATGGGGTTATTTTGAAAAAGAAAAAGCTGCATTTCGCTTCTTAATTTACAACGGGATTGGGTCAGCGATTTTATTGATTGTCATTATGATCTTGTTTGCAAGAACAGGAACAACTAATATTGCAGCTATTATGAGCATGTTAGCAAGTCCGAGTGGAACACTTCCAACCGGGGATATTTCCTCGGAATTAAAATATGGCTTACTGATTGCCTTATTAGTAGCGTTTGGTATTAAATTACCAATTTTCCCATTACATACATGGATGCTTCATGTCCATGTTCAAGCACCACCATCAATTGTTATGCTTCACTCAGGTGTGCTACTTAAGATTGGAGCATTCGGTCTCATTCGATTTGGATTAGGATTTTTTCCTGAGGAGTTCAGTAACCTAGCATGGCTCATTGCTTTATTAGGTGTCGTTAACCTGTTATATGGGGCGTTCCTTGCATTTATCCAGGATGACTTTAAAATGGTGTTAGCTTATTCAAGTATTTCTCATATGGGAATTGTCTTAATTGGTTTAGGTTCGTTAAATGAAGCGGGGATCCAAGGAGCAATTTTCCAGGTGGTTTCACACGGTTTAATTTCAGCGCTGCTGTTCTTCTTAATCGGTGTAATATATGAGCGTGTTGGAACGTCGTATATCGGAAAGCTAGGAGGCCTAGCGAAGGTAATGCCGATTACAGCGGGCTTCCTACTAACAGGGGCATTAGCTTCTTTAGGTTTACCAGGAATGTCCGGATTTGTCAGTGAATTTATGGCCTTCCTTGGATTGTTTAAGGAAATGCCAATACTTGCTGCTATTGGTACAATCGGTATTATCATGACAGCTGTATACCTTTTGAGAGCAGTATTAAATGTAACGTATGGAAAAACAAAGCAATATGAAAATATAGTAGATATCAGCAAGGTTGAAATGGTCCCGGTTTTAGTCTTAGTAGGCTTCATTGTTTTAATTGGAGTATACCCTAATGTCTTAACACAACCACTTCAACTAGTGTTAGAAAATATCGTACTAGGGATAGGGGGGTAAGCAGATGGATCTCGAGACATTACTTAGCTATGAATGGGGAGCCATGCTACCTGAATTCATTATCCTTGGGGTAGCCACCTTACTTTCACTAATTGATTTATTTATGGGCAAAGGAAAAAGTAGAAAGCCTCTAGCTTGGCTTGGAATTGCTGGGATTATTTTAGCCATCATATCTCTAGTGAGTATGACAGGAACAGGTGTGACGAGCATCTTATTTGATACGTTCCGCCTTGATTCCTTTGCTATTGCTTTTAAGCTTATTTTACTTCTTGGATCATTGATGGTTTTACTTATGGCAATGGACTACGAGCCAAAGGGTGGATTTGGTAATCGTGGTGAATTTTATTACTTGTTCTTAACTGGGCTTCTTGGTGCAATGATTATGTCATCAAGTGGTGATCTTATTACCATTTTTGTTGGACTTGAGCTTCTATCGATTTCATCTTATATTTTAGCTGGACTTAGAAAAAACAATCAGCTTTCTAATGAATCAGCAATGAAATATGTGATTAATGGAAGTATTTCAACAGCAATTCTTTTATTTGGAATGAGTTATGTATACGGACTTACCGGTACAACCAACTTGCGCGAAATCCTAGGCTTACTAGGTCATTTAAATAGTAACAATTCTATTTATATCATTGGGATTGCCTTATTTATGATTTTCATTGGGATCTCATTTAAGCTCGCTACTGCCCCATTTCACATGTGGGCACCAGACGTATACCAAGGAGCACCAACACCAGTTGCAGCCTTTTTAAGTGTCGTTTCAAAAACAGCGGGGTTTATTATCTTAATCCGTCTAATCATTACGATTTTCGTTAGCGTTCCTTCTGGTGATGCAGAAGTACCAAGCTTTATTTATCAAGTCAAAGATTATATAGGGTTCTTTGCTGCTGTTACCATGATTGTCGGTAACACTGTCGCACTGAGACAAAGAAATGTAAAACGACTGTTAGCTTACTCTAGTATTGCCCATGCAGGATACCTATTAGTAGCTTTTGCTACTTTATCATATTTTATGTTTAGTGCAGTGTGGTTCTACTTACTCGCTTACTTATTCATGAATATTGGGGTATTTGCGATTTTACAAGTGATTTCGTCTAAATCGGATTCTAATGATATTAGTCAATTTGCTGGTCTTTACAAAAGGTCACCAGTAACCGCTATTTCTTTAGCAATCCTGATTCTTTCATTAGCAGGAATACCTGGTACGGCAGGATTTATTGGTAAAATGAATATTTTCCTTGGTGCATTCATGACCCAGCCAGCACATTATGTTTTAGCTGGAATTATGATTGCGACAACGGTTGTTTCTTACTTTTACTATTTCGGAATTTTCACCCAAATGTTCTTCAGACCAGCTGCAGATCAAAGTGAGGTCAAGCTTCCATTAGGAGTTTTACTGGTAGTAATCATCAGTGTGGTTGGAACAATCGCTCTTGGAATATTCCCAAGCATTGCGTTTGATTTCTTAACAACGATTGAACATTTTGGTGACTTTATACAATAAAAGGGTAAATAGTTTTATTTCATAAGTGGATATGTTTTAATAAAAAGAAGGAGTATGAGCTCCTTCTTTTTATTTTGTACATACGTTTGGAGTGAATCAATTGCTAGCTGGATTTGGATATCAAGCATTAATAAGTATTATTTCTCATCTTATTTTTATCATCATTACATGGTGGGCTTTACAAAGCTTTAATTTCGATAAATGGTTTAAGGCAGGACATGTTATTCAGGCGAGGATTGTGATTATTTTTATAACAATTATTATTGGATCAGCGGTGAGTAACTTTTTCTTGGATTATTTAATTTGGTCCCAGCAGTTGCCGAATTTGTTTTTTTAACCTGAAAATAGCTTAGGTAGTGGAGTTCCATGAGCTGCGCGATCCACTTGCTTTCCGCGGGGTGGTCCGTGAGCCTCCTCGTCGCCAGGGGCGGGCTCCTGTGGGGTCTCACGAGACCGCTAGATCCCGCAGGAGTCAAGTGGTGGTCTCCGCTCATTCCGCACTTAGGAGTAAACATTTTCATACACCATGGTGCTAATTTTAATTAGCATGGGTGTTTACCTTAAAAATAACTTAGGCTGGAGAGTTTCAATCGCTGCTAAATCCCGCAGGAGTCAAGTAAAGTAAATAGAATAGAGGGCAAAATTTCCCCTAATTCATAAATAGCATTGAAATTAGCTTAAATAGAGGGAGAAATTACTCTTATTTGACTAGAAATACATGTAAATAGGTAATTTTGGTCTTAATAAGGGAAAAAGTTCCCTCTATTTCACCCAAAACTAGCTCTAATCTGCAATTAACGGAAAAATTTCCCCTTATTTATTCCCTAGGTAAGGACGTTAGAACCTCATTTAGAATACGTCCGGTGAACCATGTCACAAGTAAGAAAAAAAGAGTTCAATTCTAAGCAGTCGGTACTGTAGTTTGCTACATCGTATAAATATCATATTCAGCAAAGCATAGCTAACTTTATGAAATAGCTCACTTAAAGTAACGGTGAGTTAGTTTAAGAGCGATTTCAGAGCAAAAGGTTCAGATTGTAATTATCTGATCCTTTTTTGAAGTTGTTATTAGTGTTGCTAGTTCGCCCGCGAACCCATTGCTAATTTAACCTGCGAATTAAAGTTTTCTCCCTCTTAACCGAACGGGTTATCCTGAATAAAATTTGGGGTTTAAAAAAATCATCTAGTTTACCGGCCATAAGTTTTTTGGTCGGTTTTTTATTTGAAGGAAATGTTAGGATAGGGGGTTCATTTAGGTATTTAGTCTCCTTTATTTTTGAGGGGTTCGTAACATTCGATAATGATCAGGCTTTCATTCTTATGAATGTAACTGATAATTTTACCAAGTATGAGCAGTCCGTAACTGGAAAAAATGAAGATAAGGAGAGGAAGTAACGTATATAGAAATACATCGTTAGTATGTCAGGCATTTCTGTTTTTAGTTTGGTAAATTTACCTATATCATTTTTTAAAATAATCAAGTATGATAAATTTTATGTGAATTCTCGTTTGAAGAATTTCTGAGCGAGAGCTCGGCAGATGATTCGGCAAATAATTAATCATACAAATTACCGACAAAAAGTCTTAAATTTATTCGAATTCTTGTAAATGTGTATAAAAAAATCGGCGATTATTAATTTCTCCTATTTTTCTACTACAAAAGTAGACAAAAATCCGTAAAATCAAACAAAATCCCCTTTAATAAAGTACAATTTAGTGATACGATTGTAAGTGTTTTGTATAATCTGACGGATTTTTATAGAAGAACAACAATTAATGGAATCATTTCATATAGAGACATTTGACTCATGTGTTGCATATACTGAGCATTGTGGAAGAGAAAACTTCTTTTACACTTTTAAGAAATGAATATACAAATCGCCAAAAAACAAGATGATTGGGCGCCCAACCTACCAGTGTAGTTGGCACACCAATCATGATGATTGAATATTAATATAGAGAAAATGGACGCGGAGGGGAATACCTTGGAAAAAATCATCGTCCGTGGCGGTCGTAAGCTAAACGGTACTGTAAAAGTTGAAGGTGCAAAAAATGCCGTTTTGCCAGTTATCGCTGCATCCTTATTAGCGAGTGAAGGAAAGAGTGTAATTAATGAAGTACCCACGCTCTCCGATGTATACACGATTAATGAAGTATTGCGTTATTTAAATGCAGAGGTATCATTTGACAATAATCAAATCGTAGTAGATGCATCAAGAGAGTTGAAGACAGAAGCACCATTTGAATATGTTCGAAAGATGAGAGCATCAGTATTAGTGATGGGATCGCTTTTAGCAAGAAATGGTCATGCACGAATTGCGTTACCAGGCGGATGTGCCATTGGATCTCGTCCAATAGATCAACATTTAAAAGGCTTTGAAGCAATGGGAGCTAAAGTAAAGGTTGGCAATGGCTTTATTGATGCAGAGGTTGACGGAAGACTTCGTGGAGCTAAAGTATATTTAGACTTCCCAAGTGTAGGTGCGACTGAGAATATTATGATGGCTGCAACGTTAGCAGATGGCGTTACCGTTTTAGAAAATGTCGCGAAAGAACCAGAAATTGTTGACTTAGCTAACTTCTTAAATGGAATGGGCGCTAAAGTTCGCGGAGCTGGTACTGGAACCATTCGAATTGAAGGTGTCGAAAAGCTATACGGTACAAATCATAACATCATTCCTGATCGCATTGAGGCAGGTACTTTTATGGTAGCTGCAGCAATCACAGGAGGAAATGTATTAGTGCAAGGCGCAGTTCCTGAGCATCTAAGCTCATTAATTGCAAAAATGGAAGAAATGGGCGTTAAGTTTATTGAAGAAAGTGAAGGCTTACGTGTTATTGGGCCAGAGAACTTAAAAGCAATTGATATTAAAACAATGCCTCACCCAGGTTTCCCAACAGATATGCAATCTCAAATGATGGCCCTATTACTTCGTGCGAAAGGCACAAGTATGATTACAGAAACAGTCTTTGAAAATCGATTCATGCATGTGGAAGAGTTCCGACGCATGAATGGGAATATCAAGATTGAGGGTCGTTCGGTCATTATCAATGGACCAACTGAGCTTCAGGGTGCTGAAGTTAGTGCAACTGATCTAAGAGCTGCAGCGGCATTGGTTTTATCAGGGCTTGTAGCTGATGGCTATACTCGAGTAACGGAACTTAAGCATTTAGACCGAGGGTATGTTGGTTTCCATGAAAAGCTTGCAGAACTTGGAGCAGATATAGAAAGAGTTACCGAGGCAGTAGAATCAGTATCAAATGAAATAAACATTAACATGTAAAAATAAATGACAGAAAGAGCTAGAGATCACTTCTTCATAGTGGAATCTCTAGCTCTTTTTTGTTAGGGTAACAAATAAGTTAGTAAAAAATAATTGACCATTAATGAAAAAGGTGAAGGGTCTCTTACTTGTGTTTCTCGCTATGAGTATTTGCATCAAAGAGGTTGAAAAGTAATAACTTAGTTGGATGAGCGGAAGTTCACTCGACTCCTGCGGGATGCAGCGGGCAGAGTGAGACCCCGCAGGAGCGTGCGACGAGAAGGCTCACCGCACGCCCCGCGGTATCCCGCGAGTGAACTGTAGCGAATGAATCTCCAAGGTAGAGTCCTTATTATTAAAAGAGGAGGAACTAAAATGGGCTTTTTCTCAAATTTATTCAAATCAGAATGCTTCATATGCAAAAAAAAGAAAAACAATATGACTTCATATTTAAATGATCAGGACGAAAAAATCAAGGTTTGTCTACATTGTAGAGAATACGCTGAGCGTCGTGCTCTTCGCAAAATATAATTTTTTATAAAGGGAAACTTGTCATAAATGCTTGTCCGACTCCATATGATTGAATAAGTGTATTACACAGATGAAAAGTCCGTTCTTAAAGCATCGACGTGTACTCACTGAAAAATGATGATGGAGGCTCGGTGTTCATGAAATCTTCTCTCAAACCAATCGTAGTAATATTTTCTATTCTTTTCATTGTTACTCTCGTCATTCCTACAGTCGTGGTATTTCCATTCTCTAAAGAAGCAGATGGAAAACTAACAGAAGAGCTCCAAACAAATCCAAGTGAAACACAAATCGCATCAGAGTCGAGTGTTGAAGTAGCTGTTCATCGCTCTAGCATAGATGAAATTGAAAATGTGCCGCTTGAAGAGTACGTGATTGGTGTCCTAGCATCTGAAATGCCAGCTAATTTTGAAAGTGAAGCCTTAAAGGCTCAATCCTTGGCAGCTAGGACATACATTGTAAAACACATGCTGAGCGGTGAAAATATCAGTACTCCTGAGGGGGCTAATGTCTCCGATACCGTCATGCATCAAGTGTATCGAAATAAAGAAGAGCTAAAAGCTGAGTGGGGTAGTGATTATAAGAAAAATATCGAGAAAATCACACAGGCAGTCTATGCCACACAGGGTCAAATCATTACATATGATGGAAAACCAATAGATGCACAATTCTTCTCAACAAGTAATGGTTATACAGAAAACTCTGAGGATGTGTGGCAAAGTGCCATTGAGTATTTAAAGAGTGTTGAAAGTCCATGGGATAAATCGTCAAAGGAATTTCACGAGCAAACGGTTATTTCTGTTTCTGATTTCGAGAAAAACTTAGGGGTAAGTATTGGAAATGCCAGTAAGATTGGAAAAATTTTAGAAAGAACAAAATCGAACCGAATAGCCAAGGTAGCTATTGGTGGCAAAGAGTTTACTGGAACAGAAGTGCGGACAGCTCTTAAGTTAAGATCAACAGACTTTACTTTAAAGCGAGAAGGAAACCAAATCGTTGTGACAACAAAAGGCTATGGACATGGTGTGGGGATGAGCCAATACGGTGCCAATGGAATGGCAAAAGAAGGTCACAATTATAAAGACATTATTGCGTATTATTATAAGGGTGTGGATGTTACTTCCGCAGACAGCTTCCTTACACAAATAACGGCGAAAAAATAATGAAATGAAATTGGTGAGAACTAACAGAACAGTTGTATACCCTAATGAGTGGGATTTTTCCAGCTTGTTAGGGTATTTTTGTTTTCTTTGAAGGATTAGATATAGAGGTTTAGACAGCTTTGAGGGGGAAAAGGTAGAGGTTCAAACCGCTTTGACCGGGAAAAAGAAAAGAGTCGTGGTAAACCCCACCGACCGACAAGGACTTCATCCAAAGTTGGGAAGAGAGCAGAGCCCTTTTTTGCGAGGTCATTTGGCATTGGAGCTAGATTGTGGGTGCTAGGTCGATAAAATGTGGAAAGTCGCGGATAAAATGCTGAAAGTCGTGGATAAAAGATCAAAAGTCGTGGATAAAAAGTCAGTTATGATCGATAAAATACCAAAAGTTGTGGATAACCCCACCAACAAGGACTTCATTATCCAAAGTTGGGGAGAGAACAGAGCCTTTTTTTGCGAGGTAATTTGGTGTTGGAGCTAGCTAGATTGTGGGTGCTAGGTCGATAAAATGTGGAAAGTCGCGGATAAAATGCTTAAAGTCGTGGATAAAAGATCAAAAGTCGTGGATAAAAAGTCAGTTATGATCGATAAAATACCAAAAGTTGTGGATAACCCCACCGACAAGGACTTCATTATCCAAAGTTGGGGAGAGAACAGAGCCCTTTTTTGCGAGGTAATTTGGTGTTGTAGCTAGATTGTGGGTGCGTGGTCGATAAAATGTGGAAAGTCGCGGATAAAATGCTGAAAGTCGTGGATAAAAGATCAAAAGTCGTGGATAAAAAGTCAGTTGTGATCGATAAAATACCAAAAGTTGTGGATAAACCCCACCAACAAGGACTTCATTATCCAAAGTTGGGAAGAGAACAGAGCCCTTTTTTGCGAGGTCATTTGGTATTGAAGCTAGCTAGATTGTGGGTGCGAGGTCGATAAAATGTGGAAAGTCGCGGATAAAATGCTGAAAGTCGTGGATAAAAGATCAAAAGTCGTGGATAAAAAGTCAGTTGTGATCGATAAAATTCCAAAAGTTGTGGATAAACCCCACCGACAAGGACTTCATTATCCAAAGTTGGGGAGAGAACAGAGCCCTTTTTTGCGAGGTCATTTGGTATTGGAGTTAGATTGTAGGTGCGAAGTCGATAAAAGTCGTGGAATAATAGAAATTCTGTCCGGAATTAGTTAAGGTTCAGACAGGTTGAGGAGGAAAAGCAGATCAGTTTCAGATCGCAAGGAGGTTTACGAAGCCCCTCCTTTTTTTAATGGTGTGCGAAGCGAGTCGAAAAGGATGGTAGCACACTAGGAAATGCACGCAGATGCAAGGGAATATCATTAGAAAAAAATAACTCACCAAATCTCACCAAAACTTGGGGCATAAACCTCAAGTTTTTTATTTTGGAAAAAATCTCCTAGGAAGTAATTGACATATTTTACAATAAGCTATATAGTTAGTTACATAAGTAACTAACCACTTAGGTAGGTGACGTAATGGATTCCAATTTAAAAGAAGATAAACCGATATTTCAACAAATTGCAGAGAAGGTAGAATCTAGTATTCTAGATGGTTCGATTCAAGAAGGAGATCGAGTGCCTTCAACAAATGAATTTGCTAAATATTATCAAATTAATCCAGCGACCGCAGCTAAAGGAATCAATCAGTTAGTCGACCAAGAAATACTCTACAAAAAGAGAGGGATTGGCATGTTTGTAGCTGAAGGAGCAAGAAAAATCATCCTACAGAAACGAAAGAAAGATTTTTATGAGGATTATATTGTGCCTTTAAAACTAGAGGCTGAGAAGCTGGGGATTACAGTGAAGGAATTATCAAGTTTAATCACAGAGGAGGATGGAAGATGAATATTCAAATTTCGAATGTGACGAAAAAATTTGGAGCAAATACAGCGCTCAACAATTTACAATTAACATTGGAAGAAAATAAAATTTACGGACTCCTCGGAAGAAATGGAGCCGGGAAAACCACTTTAATGCAGCTAGTTGCTGGGCATCACTTGCCAACAGCGGGGGAAGTAAAGGTTCAAGGTAAAAATCCATTTAATAATCGAAATGTTCTTAAAGATATATGCTTTATAAATGAAAGCAACAATTTTAAAAAACGATTAAAAATTAAAGAGGTATTAAAGCTTGCATCTTTATTTTATCCAAACTGGTCTGAGGAAACGGTGACGAGATTGCTTCCGGTGTTTAAATTAGATCTGAAAATGAATACAAAGGGTCTTTCTAAAGGGATGGAATCAGCGCTCGGTATTATTATAGGTCTCGCAAGCCGTGCAAAGTTAACGATATTCGATGAACCATATATTGGGCTGGATGCGTCAGCAAGATATAAATTCTATGATATTTTGCTAGAGGAATATGAGGAGTATCCAAGGACATTTATTTTATCAACCCATTTAATTGATGAGGTCAGTAATTTGTTTGAGGAAGTGATTCTCAGGAGAGAGGGAGAATTATTACTTCATCAAACAACCGATGAAATGATTGGAAAAAGTTTAATGATAAGTGGTAAAAAAAATGTGGTAGATTCTTTTGTGATAGGGAAACAAGTGATCCATGAATCAACGCTTGCAGGAAGCAAGACGGTTATGTTGTATGGTGAAATGTATGATTTAAAGAAGCAAAGAGCTTGGGTCTAGAAGTAGAAAGATGTAATATCCAGCAGTTGATGGTCCATCTAACAGAGGAACAAGGGGGAAGAGCTTATGTCTAGAGAGATGAAAGCAATCTTATGTTACCTAGCATATGATTTAAGATTTAGTTTAAAAGTCTTTTGGTCGATTTTATTTACGACAGTTCTGGCAATCTTTTTTATTGCTCTATCGTTTGATGATACAGTCATCAATTATTCTACAGGTGCGGCAATCTATATCTTTTGTGCCATTTCAGGGTTCTTGCTAACAAAAGAGACATTTCCGTATTGTGTAAAATTAGGAACGACTAGAAGCACATATGTAATTGGAGCTTTACTATTTAATGTGTTGCTAGCGTTTTTTATGTCATTTATTCACGTATTGACACTGATATTATTCCGAGGGCTAATAAAGTTAACGAATACTGAAAATGTATCTATCTTTCTAACAATAGAAAACGCTACTTTCCTTTCTACAATGAGTGAGCAGCTATTAATGGACACAGTGATTTGTTTTCTTTTAATATCAATAGGTTTTTTACTAAGTTCGATCTTTTATCGCTTAGGTTTAGTTGGCGGATTCACAGGTGTTACGATTATTGGTTTGATCATTATTTTACCATGGGCTAGAGAATGGGTAATTGAGACATTATTTAATATTGCAACACATAGTTTTAGCTTAAATTATCTATCATTCTTATTATTGGGATTAATAGCGATCATTCCGACGTGGCTTTTATTACGGAATGCTTCTACGACTCCTGGGGTTACACGCTAAAGATACAGAAGGATTAAAATAATTTAGGTAGCGGAGTATCATTCGCTTCTAACGTGGCAGACGGGGGTCCTCCAAGGCGCAAGTTATGGTGGGTCTCCTGTGATTACTATTAACCCACATGAGGCGAGTGATTCTCCGTATTCTAACTTTATATGAGCTTGTTGTTCAATGTAAATCCAATTATACACAGCCTTTTTTTAAAAGAATGAATAATTCTTATACGTTTGTCGAAAAATAATCTAAAAAAGTTTTTAAGCAATGTATATAATCTCTCATATCTGTTCAGAATGATTGCTGAGGTGATAATTATGAGAGAGGAAGAAAACAAACGTACTTCTCCGAAAAAATCAAATGTTCAAACATTCTTTAAAAAGCGTTGGGTATTTCCAGCAATCTACTTAGTAGCAGCAGCAATCATTTTAACAACTGTTTTATGGTTCCAAGGAAACAATGATCTTGCAGAGGATTTAAATTATGATAATGACAAGAATCCGCAAGATGTTTCCCAAAATGAACCAGACAGTGTAGTGGTTAATCGTCCTGCTGAAAACTTCGTAATGCCTGTATTAAATGAAGATGTTGTAGAAGTTTCAAAGAAATTCTATAATGTCGACGGTACAGAAGAAGAGCAAGAAGCAGCTCTTGTATTCTACGATAATACGTACACAGAAAACAAGGGTATCGACATTGTTGCAAAAGACGGTAGTGTTTTTGATGTGACAGCATCATTAGGTGGAACTGTTACAAGATCTGAGAAAGATTCAACTCTAGGTCATATTGTTGAAATTGAGCATGCTGAAGGTGTTGTTACTGTATATCAATCATTATCAGATGTTCAAGTAAGTCAAGGTGATGTAGTGGATCAAGGTCAAGTAATTGCTAAATCTGGTAAAAATCTATTAAACAAAGAAGCTGGATCGCATGTTCACTTTGAAATTCGTAACAATGGTTTAGCTGTAAATCCAGAGGATTTCTTCGGTAAGCCAATGACTTCTTTAGAAGAAGCTCAAAAAGAAGAAGAGCCGGCAGCTGATGAAGAAGAACCTGCTATGGATAAAGAAGAGCCAGCAGCAGATGAAGAAGAACCTGCTGCAGGTGAAGAAGGCACAGACGAAGAAGCTCCTGCTGATGAGGAAGGTTCTGAAGAAGGATCTGAAGAAGGTGCTGACTCAGAAACTTCAGAAGAAGCAACGATTGGCATGGCTAGAGCTTAATCATACATCAAAAGAAAAAACCGATTCTCTTAATAATGAGAGTCGGTTTTTTAGTTTCGTTTCCTGTTTATTAGGCGTATAGCATATTTGTATCATTTACCAATAAAGGTAAAGTGATTTCAACGGTCGTTCCAATATTAACTTCACTATCAAAAGTAATCGAACCTTTATGGGCTTCAATAATTCGGTAGCTTACCATTAATCCAAGTCCTGTTCCTTTTTCCTTTAAGGTATAAAAAGGTTCACCAAGCTTTGGTAGGATTTCTTTCGGTATTCCGATCCCGTTATCCATAATTCTGATGACAATATCGTGTTGACGTTGTACAAGTTCAATCTTAAGGTTACCCCCATTAGGCATCGCTTCAAAAGCATTCTTAATTAAATTTATTAAAACTTGCTTTAGTTGGTTAGCATCACAATACACATTTGAATTAGTAGCCTTAAAATCTACCAATAAATCTACTTTGTGTAATAATGCCTGTGGGCTAGAGAATGAAACAACCTCGTTAATTAATTGTTCTAATTTATATGGTTGGTATTTGACTGCTTGTGGTTTTGCGACAACCATAAATTCATTTGTAATCATTTCAATACGATCTAATTCACGTAACATAATATCAATATAAGGTTTATTCGAATGATCCGCAGTGGATTCCAGGAGTTGAGTAAAGCCTTTTAATGCTGTTAATGGATTACGAATTTCATGAGCTAGCCCTGCAGCCAACTCCCCAACAACCGCTAGTTTCTCAGATTTTTGTAAAAGCTCTTCTGCTTTCTTTAATTTAGTAACATCTAAATTAGAACCAATTACCTCAACGACCACACCATCTCGCTTAACTGGTTTTAAAGTCCCGAAAAACGTTCGATTAAAAAGATTAATTTCATAGGAGGTTTCTGCTCCCTCCCATGCCTCATTTAGGTTACTAAAAAGGATAAGAGCAGTTGTAGCATCGACAAGATCAAATAAATCCCTACCTATTAAATCCTCTGGTTTTACTTTGAAAACTCTTAAAATCGCCCCATCACAAAGAGTGAGGATAAACCGATCATTCTGTTTTCTGAATTTCATGATCAACCCTTGTTGAAGTCTAATCGTATCCTTTAAGTCTTGTTCAGCTTCCTGTATTCGTAATTCATCCTCAATTTGTTTTGTCACATCTCTACTCATTAAACTGATATACATCATGTGTCCGTGTTCATTTTTAACAGGAAATAACGACATTTTTATATATTGTTTGTTTCCGTTCCTATTCAATTCTAAAACTTGAATATCCATTTCCTGCCTAGTACATATATTCTGAGTGAAGTCCTCTAGTATATGGGTATATTCAGGGACAATAGTCCTGAATTGCCGTCCGACTACATCATTTTTCGAAAGCTGAAATAACTGATAGAAAGCTTCATTTGCACGGAGAATGTGTTCTCTCGGGTCAAGAATTATCATGCTATCAGGCGTATTAAGAAATACCGATTCAAGGATACCTTGTGTTTTTCGTAAATTCACCTCAGCTTCATATTTTTGCTGAAAAGAGAGTCGAAGTCTTGATAAGTAAAAGTACTTGAAAATAAAACCATAACCCATTGCCTTAGATAAATGAGCAAAAATGAGATTTATATCTTGTATTGCATTATATAAGGTAATCATTAATTCACTAATAAAAAGGAAGCTAAAGGCAAGAACAAGGTCTAATTCGGAAGTGTTCTTGGTTTTTTGGTACTTTATTAGAACTGCTATGATTGTTAAAAGTAAAATGAGACTGATAGAATATTCAAGGTTATTTTTTAATACGGTAGGTCCAAGATCATTTAACAGAATGGGTAATTGATGTTCAAACTTGAAAATTACGAACGAAATCAATCCCACATATAAAAATGTACCAAAAATAAACCATCCCCGTTTGACGACAGTAGAAGCCCGATCTTTAGAAAAAATGAGATATAACAAGGTAAAAGCAGCTGTATATCTAGAGGTGATCCAGAACCATGTTGTTTTAGCATTAGAAGCTTCACCAAAGAAATATGGCATTCCAGGCAATGTGAACGTATGCATTAAATCTAAAAATCCAACAGCAAAGAAGATGGATGGAATCCATAGATAATTAGTCGTTTTTGTATCATTATAAGCTTGCCACCCATAGGAGCTTATAGAAAAACAAGCAAAAATACTGAATAGCTCTAGTAATGTATGAAGGGTTGCTTGATTTAAACCATGGTAATAAGTATGTAGAGGTGTTTGATAGATATTAATTAATAAAATGGCGATACATGTGAGAAGTAGATAAATAACTACTTTTGATTCTTTTCTTTGGCGTTCAATAGGATCCAAGGGGAGTTCACCTGCAATTTAGTTAGTAGCTCATGATTTGAATTTCTGAAATTTAGGAATGAGCCCTGAGTTAGGCTTTTGGGTGTATCCAGCTCTAAAGAGGAGCTTTAAAAATAGGATATTTAACAATTTCGACACATGTGTTCTGAAACCTTTAGACCCTCTAAATTTTTTTTAAAACTTTTTGAACGATTCTTGAGAGTCATTCGTATTATCGGTGGAAGAAAAATAAAGGAGGCTAATTTTAGAATTACTTAACTGGGATTTAATTTTACCGATAGCAATTATTCAATTAGTATTAATGCTTATTGCTTTAGTCGATGTGATCAAAGCGAAAGAAACAAATGGACCCAAAGTTTTATGGATCATTGTTGTTCTATTTTTTAGTTTGCTGGGGCCGATTGCCTATTTCATTTTTGGAAGGAAGAAATGAGTATGCTATTAATAACAATTGATTCCTTAACAAAGCAGTTTGGGAAAAAACAAGCAGTTCGGGAGTTGTCATTTGAAATCAAAAAGGGCAGCTGTACGGCATTATTAGGACCAAATGAAGCTGGGAAAACAACCACGTTAAAGATGCTTGCAGGACTATTAGCACCAACAAAAGGACGGATTTATTTTAACGAACAACCAACAGGCGATTTACGTAAATATGTGGGGTTTCTTCCTCAATTTCCAGTTTTTTGTAATTGGATGACAGCAAGAGAGTTCCTCGAATATGTAGGGAAATTATCTGGTTTACCTAAAAGGGCTGCAGCTGAAAAAACCATTGAATTAATAGAATTAGTTGGTTTGAAGGATGCAGGTGATCAAAGAATCGGAGGATTCTCGGGAGGGATGAAGCAAAGATTAGGGATTGCTCAAGCAATGATTCATTCACCGAAGCTTTTGATGTTAGATGAACCAGTTTCAGCTCTAGATCCAGTGGGAAGACGTGATGTCATAACTATGCTTACTGAACTAAAAAAGCATACAACGATCTTGTTTCCCACTCATGTTTTAAGTGATGCGGAAGAAGTATGTGATGAAATTGTGATTATTCGAAAAGGGGAACTAGCGCTCAGTTCCTGGAATTATTGCGAATGAACGTTCAAGTGGTGTGCAAGATTTAATTTTAGTGAAGCCTGTTTCTCTTACTCACTATGTGACATCTAAATGGGTTAGTTCAACTCTAGTAGCTGTCGTTTCATATTATCTTAGTATGTTAGCTGCCTATTATTATACCGTTCAATTAATTGGCGAGCTAGACGGGGGTAATGTGCTAAGTGGGGTCCTTGTATACAGCCTTTGGATTGTCTTTTTAATGACTCTGGTTATGTTTTATAGTTCGTTTATTAAGAGCAGTGGAGGAATCGCATTTCTAACCCTAGCATCAGCAATCATATTATCCTTAGCAGGCTCACTTCTCACCAAATGGATGATGTGGAGCCCATCGAGACTAGCAGCCCACTCCGCAGCCCTATTCACAACAGGAGAACCTGACAAACACTTTGCACTATCACTAACAACAACAGTTGGGCTGATACTTGCATTACTCATATTAACAGTGGTTATGTTTAGTGGTGCCTGTCACCACTCGAAAAATGTCGAAAAGAAAACCGGGCAGGCACCACCTGGTTTTTGTAAAATAAAGTGCCTGTCACCACCCTGTCACCACCCGAAGTTTGTCGAACAGTTCTACAGCTTTAATCCAGTTCTGCTTTTGAATCGCCGGAGGAGGATGTGGCTTTCTACTCTGGTGATTCCTTCTAGGCTATATAGTTCTTCGTTAATAAAGTTTTCTAGCTTTGAAAAGTCTTCGACAAGGACATGCATATGTAAGGTACTTGGACCTGTCATTTGGTAGCAGCTAGCTACACTAGGATTATTAGCTAATGCTTCAGCAACCTTCACAAGCGAAGATGGCTCACAATCTACTTCAAAGAAAGCTGAAACACCCTTCCCAATCTTCTCTGAATTAATCACAACGGAAAACTTCTCAATCACACCGTTTTCCATCAGCTGATTAACCCTTTCCCTAATGGAAACTCTTGAAAGATTCAGCTCTTTTCCGATATCTACATATGACATCCGGCCATTCTCGGTTAGCAACTGCAATATCTTCTTATCTATCTCATCTAGCCTCATCGACTCACCACTTCATCAAGTAATCATGACCTTATCTTAACGTACGACAATAAACAGAATCAATACGAACCTAAAATAATATCATTCGGGAATGGTATATTAATTGCTTATGATTGTAAAAATATCAAGAACTGCTAATATGTAAAATTAAGATTATTTATGGATTTAAAAGCGTTTCTGGATTATAATCATATACAGAGATAAATTACGTTTGTTAGTCATTTAATCAATATTAATTAACAAATGAAATGATACATACTACTAAAATAACATTGTGGAGGTAGAAGGCGAAATGAAAATGGATTATTTAAATCATCCCTATGCATCACAACGAATGACGACATTTGCGAAAAATGGAATGGTTGCAACATCTCAACCACTAGCTGCTCAAGCAGGTCTTGATATTTTAAAAAAAGGTGGAAATGCGATTGACGCAGCGATTGCAACGGCAGCCGCTTTAACAGTCGTTGAACCAACTTCAAATGGAATTGGTGGAGACGCGTTTGCTCTTGTTTGGGTAAAAGGTGAATTACACGGATTAAATTCTAGCGGACCATCTCCAAAAAACATTTCAATTGAAGCTGTAAAAGAACGCGGTCATGAAAGTATGCCGAAATTCGGTTTAATTCCAGTAACAGTACCAGGAATCCCAGGAGCTTGGGCAGCACTTTCAAAACGTTTTGGAAAGCTACCTTTAACAGAAGTGCTTCAACCAGCGATTGAATACGCTGAAAAAGGCTACCCTCTTTCACCGATTCTAGGAAAGTACTGGAAAGGTGCTTATAACGCATATAGCAAGTTTTGTAAAGGTGACGAATTCCAGGGCTGGTTTGATACATTTGCGCCAAACGGACGTCCACCAGAAATCGGTGAAATGTGGAGCTCTGAAGGACATGCAAGTACACTTCGTTCCATCGCTGAAACGAATGCTGAAAGCTTCTATCGTGGAGAGTTAGCTGAAAAAATTGCTGCATTCTCAAAAGAGCATAATGGTTTCATCACAGCGGAAGATTTAGCTGCATATGAACCAGAATGGGTCGACCCAATTTCAGTAAACTATCGTGGCTATGATGTATGGGAAATCCCACCAAATGGTCAAGGATTGGTAGCGTTAATGGCGTTAAATACATTAAAAGGCTTTGAGTTAACAGAAAAAGAATCAGTAGACACATACCACAAGCAAATTGAAGCTATGAAGCTAGCATTTGCTGATGGTAAAAAATATATTACAGATCCAAAAGAAATGTCGACATCTGTAGAACAACTTCTTTCTGAAGAGTTCGCTGCGGCACGCCGTAGTTTAATCGGAGAAGAAGCTGTGACTCCAGAGCCAGGCACACCTCCAAGTGGTGGAACTGTCTATCTAGCAACAGCTGATAGTGAAGGAAACATGGTTTCATTCATCCAAAGTAACTACATGGGCTTCGGTTCAGGTGTGGTTGTTCCTGGAACAGGTATCGGCTTGCAAAACCGTGGTCATGATTTCTCACTTGATCCTACACACGAAAACGCCTTAAAGCCTGGTAAAAAAACATATCATACAATTATCCCAGGATTCTTAACAAAAGACGGTGAAGCAGTAGGTCCATTCGGAGTGATGGGTGGATACATGCAGCCACAAGGTCATGCTCAAGTAGTGATGAATACAGTCGACTTCCATATGAATCCTCAAGCAGCACTTGATGCAGCAAGATGGCAATGGGTTGAAGGAAAGAAAATTCAAGTAGAGCATAGCTTCCCACAACATATTGCTCAAGCTTTAGCTCGCAAAGGTCACCAAATTGAAGTAACCCTAGATGGTGGTGGCTTCGGTCGTGGTCAAATTATTTGGAGAGATCCTAAAACAGGTGTATTATCAGGTGGGACAGAATCAAGAACAGACGGTTCAGTTGCAGCTTGGTAAACGCATCAAGAGGATGTTTCCTCTAGAAAAGGATTGATATTGTGAAACATGTACACATATTTTTAGCATTTTTTCGAGTAGGAATACTTGGGTATGGAGGAGGACCATCCTCCATTCCTCTTGTTCATAAAGAAGTGGTCGCAAAATATCAGTGGATGAACGATGATGAATTCGCAGATGTCTTAGCACTGGGAAATACTCTTCCAGGCCCAATCGCAACAAAGATGGCTGGATATATCGGCTACCGAGTAGCGGGAATCCTCGGAATGATCAATGCAATTGTTGCAACCATTGTTCCCACAATTATTTTAATGATTATTTTACTAACATCACTATCATCCTTTAAAGACCTTCCATGGGTTCAAGGGATGACAAAAGCAGTGATTCCAGTTGTTGGGGTAATGCTTGCGGTTCTAACATGGCAATTTCTAGATAATGCAAAAAAAGGTCTTGGATGGCTAAAAACAATTATTTTCGGAGTCATAAGCTTACTATTATTAGAGTTCTTAAATGTTCATCCAGGAATCATCATTGCAGTTCTATTAATTGCAGCTCTTGCGCAAAAGGATAAAAAAGAGCAAACAGAAAAGAAAGGAGGAACTGCATAATGCTAATCTATTGGCAGCTTTTTCTCGCTTTCTTTATACCAGGAATTTTAGGCTATGGTGGGGGTCCGGCATCGATTCCACTAGTTGAAAATGAAGTGGTGGACAATTACGGATGGCTAACAGTCAGTGAATTTAGTGAGGTGCTTGCACTTGGAAATGCACTTCCAGGACCGATCGCCACAAAAATGGCGGGCTATATCGGTTTCCAAGAAGCAGGTGTACTAGGCGCAATCGTAGCTACCTTTGCAACCGTCGCTCCTTCGTTAATTTTAATGATCGGTCTACTCGGACTTCTCTATAAATTCAAGGAATCACCAAAAGTAAAACGAATGACTAACTACATTCGCCCAACCATTGGAGTATTACTCGGAGTCATGGCATACAACTTCTTTTCAGAATCCTACATCAGTGTAGGTGTATGGCAAACACTTTTCTTAATCATAGCAAGTTATGTCCTTATGGAAAAAGTAAAAGTACACCCCGCATACGTAATCGCCGGTTCACTACTATACGGAGCTATTTTCCTAGCTTAATAACATCAAGTCAGATTTCTCAACTTAAAAGGGATCTGGCTTTATTTTTAAGAATCAATAACTGGGAACAAATAGTGTACTCACCAGGTTTGGAACCTTTATGATTCAGTTGCTGAGATGGATATATGGAGGAAGTGAATCATAGGACCTCTATGATCCAGTTGCACCAAGTAGCCGTATCTCCAAACTGTTTTTTAGGGTAGACCCCGACGTTAATTTAATTCGCACCACGAGAACAAAAATAGTGTACTAAGTAAGTGTGGAATAAGCGGAGAGCGACTTGACTCCTACAGGATCTAGTGGCCTAGGGAGACCCCGCAGGAGCCAAAAGCGACGAGGAGGATCCCGGACCACCCCGCGGAAAGAAGTGGATCGTAGCGAATGGAACTCTCCACACCAAAGTTTTTAATATTTTAAACGGGAGGAATCATCATTGAAAAAACTACTACTAACCGGATTCGAACCATTTTTAGACAACCCAATAAATCCAACAGAAGAAATTGTAAAGGCACTAAACGGCAAAACAATCGGCAACTATGAAATTGTAGGTCATATTTTACCAGTCGATTTCTCAGCATCTGCCGTTAAATGCAATCAACTAATTGATGAAGTGCAACCAGATGCTGTGATCTCACTTGGACTTGCAGCGGGACGTTCAAAAATTACCCCAGAACGTATTGCGATAAATTGTCGTGATGGTGCAGAAGATAATAAAGGTGTGAAGCTGGTAGATGCACCGATTGAAGATGTAGGTCCAGCGGGTTATTTTTCAACCTTACCAATCCGAGCATTTGTGGACACATTAAATGAAGCAGGCTTACCTGCAAGTATTTCAAACACTGCCGGAACGTATTTATGTAACAATGTGATGTACTCAGCGCTACATAAAATCGAAAAAGAAAACCTAGATATAATTGCAGGTTTTGTTCATATCCCTGCATCACATCAATTAGCAGTCAAAAATCCAAGATTACCAAGCTGGTCAAGCCGTGATTTACAGGATGCGGTCGTAGCGATGGTGAAAGTACTTTAAGTAGGAGGAGATCTTATGACATTTTCAATTGTAGGTTTTGATCCAAAAACAAAAGAGCTAGGAATCGCTGTTCAATCAAAGTTTCTAGGTGTTGGTGCTGTGGTGCCTTGGGCAAAAGCAGGGGTTGGCGCTGTTGCTACTCAATCTTATGCTAATACAGCTTACGGACCGGATGGCTTAGAGTTAATGGCTTCTGGTAAAAATGCACAAGAAACGGTTGATGCACTGGTTAGTGAAGATAATGACCGTGAATTTAGACAAGTAGGAATTGTGGATGCGAATGGAAATGCAGCAACCTTCACTGGGTCAAAATGCTATGACTGGGCAGGCGGAATGACTGGTGAACATTATGCAGCACAAGGAAATATTCTTGTGAGTGAAGAAACAGTATTAGCGATGGGACGTACATTTGAAAGTGCGGAAGGAACGCTAGCTGAACGTCTTTTAAAAGCATTAGATGCTGGCCAAGAAGCAGGTGGAGACAGCCGTGGTATGCAATCCGCTTCACTTCTTGTAGTAAAAGAAAAAGGTGGCTATGCAGGATATAATGACCGTTTTATCGACGTTCGTGTGGATGATCATCCAGATCCAATTAAAGAGCTAATCCGTGTGTACGAGCTACAGCAGCTTTATTTTGCACCACCTCGTGAAGAAAATATTGTTGCAATTGAAGGCGAAGTGAAAGCAGAGCTATCAGAGCAGTTGAGAAGGCTTGGTTATTTGAATGAAGAAGCGGACGAAGCTTTGTATAAGGCGTTGACTACTTATATTCATACAGAAAACTTTGAAGCACGAGAGCTTGAACAAGGGAAATTAGATTCTGATTTATTAAGGTATATGAAGAAACAGGGATAATCTTTTGATAAGAGAGAGTCGCATCTTAGGTTAAGAAATTCAGTTTAGAAGTACAAAATAAGAAAAAACTATATTTTTAGCATACGAATTCGCATTGTATTTCGTATGCTATTTTTTGTTGATATAATAACGATTAATTCATTATTTTTACACCTTAATGCGTGGTATACCATCACAATAAACTGAAAAATATGTGGTCGTGTGATTTATGTAGCAAAGTGACTTACGGAATGACAGCAAAAAACCATAACGGATATTATCCATTATGGTTATTTCATTCTCTTCCCAATTTCTCTATATAAACAGCCATGTCTTCAACTAGCGAAAAAAATAAGCGTAGATTTTTCCGCTATTTGCAGATTAGAGCTGGTTTCGAGGTAAATAGGGGGAGTTTTTTCGCTTATATAAAAAAATTGCCTATTTTCGTGTGTTTCTAATCAAATAAGAGAAATTTCTCCCTCTATATATGCTAGTTTCAAATGATATTTATGAATTAAGGGAAATTCTTCCCTCTATTTTTATATACTGCGTAGTAGTAAAAATCAAATAATATATCATTTCTGAGAAATATATGTATACGTTTTCAAATTTGTTCTCAAAAACACGAACTACTTAATCACTGGTGCTTGTTCTCTTTTTTTTCTATAAAATGAAACAATAATCCCCACGCCCGAACCCGTACTACGCCTCAGGATGTATTTTTGTAATATTATTGTAAAACTAGATATTTATTCCAAAAATTGCTATATAATCACTTTTGGAATAAGGGAAAATTTTCTAGTTAAAGACATGAAGGAGGAAGGTTTGTGGGGTTGATTAGGTTTTTTGTGCAAAGAAAAATTTTAATAGGTTTAATTGCTGTTTTAGTGATGGTGATCGGCAGCTTTGCAATGATTCGTTTGGATAAAGAGCTATTTCCAGGGCTTGAATTTGATGGGGCTTATGTTCAAATCAATGCCGGAGAAATGCAGGCAGTTGAGGTAGAACGTACGATTACCACACCGCTAGAACAAAAGCTTGAAGGAATAGATGGCGTCGAGAAAATTGATAGTACAACATATTGGCTCTACGTCAATTTCAGTCACGTTCGAGAGTGGCCGAGGTGATGAGGTTTACAAGGAATTTGAATCTGTTGTAAATTCAACAACCGCTAATATGCCAGGCATTCAAGATGTGGTTGCGGGAAGATCGGGAATGAGCCAAAGTTACGAATTTTATATGGATGTAACGGGCGAAAATATGGATGAGATTACGAGTTTTGCTGAAAATATCCTTGAACCAAGGCTGGAGGAGCTAGCAGAAGTACGTGATGTTTCCCTTGTCGGTATTCAAGAATACGAGATAACAATTGCATTTGACAGAGATGAATTAACCGAAAAAGGCTTAGATATCACTCAAGTGGTTGGTGTGATTCAGCAAAGCAATAGTGAATCGACTTTAGGTGAGTTAAGTGGAGAAAAAGAAACACCAACGATTCGCTGGAATACGAAGCTTGAGCAACTAGAAGATGTGAAAAAGATTAAAATACCTACACAAACAGGACACATTAACCTAGATGAGGTAGCTAGCATTACTCTTGATCCAGTTGAATCTTCATCATTTGTTTGGAAAAATGGTTCAAAGGATTTTGTGTTTGTTCAAGTTGGGCGAGTGTCAGATGTTAGTCAAATTGAAATGGCTGATGCAATTAGAGCAGAAATAAAAAACATCAGAGATGAAGGCTTAATCTCAGGTTTTGAATTAAATGAAATGGTCGCACAGGCGGACTATGTAAAGGAATCAATTGACGGTGTAGCAAGCAACATTCTTATTGGAGGAGCAATTGCCGTCTTAATTTTGTTACTTTTCTTAAGAAATATTAGAGCTACGATTATTGTGGGAATTTCGATTCCGACCTCGGTGTTATTAACATTCGCTATGATGTGGGCATTTGATTATAGTTTCAATATTTTAACGCTCGTTGGTTTAGGATTAGGAATTGGGATGATGGTCGATTCATCAATTGTCATACTTGAGTCTATCTACCGGAAAAAAGAACAAGGGTTGAATAATCTACAAGCGGTCGTTGAAGGCACAAAAGAAGTCGCAACAGCTGTTATTGCTTCAATGCTTACAACGATTGTTGTATTCTTACCGATTGGGTTACTTGGTGGTGAGATGGGGCAATTCATGATCATTTTATCCATGGTTGTTGCTATCACCTTAGTTAGCTCAGTCATTGTCGCATTTACAGTGATCCCTTCACTTGCGGAATCATTTTTAAAAGTCACCAAAAAGAAGACGGTGAAAAAAGAAGGTCGACTTCTTACTGTATACAGTAATGTCGTTCGTTGGATTGTAACTAAAAAACGATACAGTTTTGCAGTTATCGCACTATTTTTCATCATATTTGCAGGTTCTCTTGCGCTTGTAACAAAAATACCAATGTCAATTATGCCTGATGTATTTAATCGATATAACGAATTATTACTAAACACTGAATCAGGACTTTCTTTAGAAGAAAAAGAAAATCTTGTGCAAGAAGTGAATCGTACTTTACTAGAGATTCAAGATGTGGAATCAGCATATGTGATGGATAATGGAAGTATGTTATATACCATTGTTAATATGACAAAAAATGACGAGATTACAAGAGAGCAAAAAGAGATTAATGAAGAAATTATGAGCTCTTTACGAGAATTAGCGGAATCAACACCACTTGAATCAGTTCAAAGTGCGATGACTGGTGGCGGTGGATCACCGGTCCAAGTGAATATTAAAGGTGAAAGCTTTGAGGAATTACAAACAGTTGCAACAGATTTTATAACAGAGCTTGAAGGAATTGATGGAATTGTCGGTGTGAAAAATTCAATTGACCGTACATCAATCGAGCAGGTGATTGAATTTAATGAAGAAGAAATCGAGGATGCAGGTCTTACACAGCTTCAATTAAAGCAATTTATTGAGCAAGCATTTATAAAAATGCCTGTAGGTGAAGTGAGTAATGAAGAAGAAACACTTCCATTAAATGTAGAATGGGCAGAAAAGGTAGAGAAACAATCCGATTTGTTAGAGTTAGAGATTCCAACATCTGCTGGTATGGAGAAACTATCTGAATTTATTTCATTAAAAGAAACAAATACACCAAATGAAATTAAACATACAGATGTTGAGCGCTTTATATCGATTAGCGCTGATATTGAAGATAAGGACTTAGGTACGATTAACCGTGAAGTTCAAAAAGTGATTGAGAGTTTTGAAGCACCAACAGGCTATGAGGTCGGTGTTGCTGGTGATCTTGAACAACAGCAGCAGCTTCAACAGGAAATGATCATTGTTTTAGCTATTGCAATTTTCCTAGTTTATCTTGTGATGGCTGTTCAATTTAATCATCTCGTTCATCCAATTGTTGTCATGTCTGTGATTCCAATGACAATCGTGGGTGTCATCCTTGGATTATTCTTAACTCAACGAGAACTGAGTATCATGTCAGGGATGGGTGTGGTGATGATAGGTATCGTCTTAAATAATGCGATTTTATTAATTGATCGCACAAATCAGTTGCGAAATGAAGGATATGGAGTCGCAGATGCGTTAGTAGAAGCCGGTAAAAACCGTATCCGTCCAATCTTCATGACCACATTAACAACTGTAGGTGGAATGCTACCTCTTGCACTTGCAACTGGAACGTCAGGCAATTACCAAGCGCCAATGGCAACCGTCATTATATCAGGGTTATTGTTTGCAACGTTTATTACCCTTTTATTAATTCCAGCGGTATATCGCTTATTTTCAGGATCAGAAAGACGATTCAGAATGCCTTGGAAACGAGCTAGGAAGAGTAAAAAGCAAGTTGAAGAAGTGAATGAAGCGGTGAGTTGATTTGTGTATGTATGTCTAGTGCCGTGATTGGTGCTAGGTTTTTCTTTTGTTAGTAACGGGTTTTTGAGAGGTGACTTTTGCGAAGTTATGTCGAATAATCGATAAATGGGCGATTTCGAAAATAAAAGGGTGTAAATCGAAAATAACCCCCCGAGTTTGAAAATATTCGACAAAATTTCGAAAATAAACGTTCGGATTAGGTCAGTTTGCTAGATTTGTCCTTCAAAATCAAAGAAAATGCGTCCCAAAAAAGAGAATATATACGACCATCACTAATGGTGGTAAAATTTAACTATAAAGTCAGGCGTAAGGATGTGTATTGAGTGGGTGTTTTACCAAAAAAGGTCGATTTCATCATCCCAGCAGATACGGGAATTAACAAAATCGAGAAGCTCCTCATCGGTGGAGTTGAACAATCTATCTTAATACAAGGAGAGAATAAGAATCATCCTGTGCTGTTATTCCTCCACGGTGGACCATCCATGCCATTACCTGGTCTGTCTTGTCGTGGGAGAGACTATGTTCTTGCTACTAATACAAAAGAGCTTGTTAAGCACTTTGTTGTAGTGTTTTGGGATCAACGCGGGACGGGTAAATCCTATCATTCTAGTATTCCAAGGGAGACAATGAGGCTAACACAATTCATTTCTGATGCAGTCGAGTTGGTTGATTATCTAAGGGCTGGGTTTAATACTGAAAAACTCTTTCTTGCAGGCCATTCCTGGGGAAGTGTGCTGGGATTACACTTAGTGAAAGACTATCCTGAAAAATTCTTTTCATATGTTGGATTATCGCAAATTGTTAGCTGGGTCGAAAATGATCGACTAAGCCTTCAATGGGTGAAAGAAGAAGCGAAAAGACGTGGCAACAAAAAAGCTATGCAGGAGTTAGACGCTGTTGGACAACCGCCTTTTCTAGAAAGCTTTGAGCAATGGGGAGTGTTAAGAAGGTGGCAAGCGAGATTTAACTCGATGTTCTTTTCTGATGAACAAACGAAATCGCCCGGCATGGGTCGTCTTGCGAAAATCATGCTGCAGTCACCAGACTATTCTCTTAAGGATATCTACCATTCTCTTTATAAGGGCTTTAAGCTTGTCTATCATATGCCATTTATTGATGATCTATCAAACTTTAACTTTAGGGAAAGCGGATTAAAGCTAACCGTTCCAATTACCTTTATCCATGGGCGTCATGATGTTCACGTGGTAGGAAGCCAAGTAGAAGACTACTACAACCGATTAGAAGCACCCTATGGGAAACAACTAATATGGGTAGAAAACTCCTCCCATGCATTTCATCCAGACGATGCTAGTGTAATTGAAAAGGTATTAATTGAAGAGAAAAACCGTGGTGGTGCCTGCCACCGCCCGAAATTTGTCGAATCAAACAACACCGATATTTTGTAGAATTTTATGGGAAAATTTTCTTCGTACGAGTATTGACTGTGTTTAATCTAACAGTCATAATAAGTGTATGAATTTTAAGAATATTCACTCCGTAAAGTTCTTATTTTTTTGAGTCTATATGGTAACGCTTTCAAACAAAAATGGAGGTAAATCAATTGATCCCATTTCTAATCATCCTACTCATTGCGGTTATTAGCTTTATTTTTGCAATTAAGAAAAAGCGAATGATTCTCCTGATGGTCCCATTTTTATCAATTTTTCTTTATTTTGCGATCGAAGTCATTATTTTTCCTGGGCCAGTTTTGGATACAGTCAAGTTTATTTTTAGTTTGAGATAAGTAAGGTTCTTTATTTTAAAGGTGGTGATCGATGGATAAAGCGTGGATTTGAAACAGTTGACCGTACATTGAAACAATAGAAAATGACACTGTGGAGGTGGCCAGCTTGAAAAAGATTGAGAAAAAAATCGCTGATTCGTACTTTCGTGAACGTACAAGAAATATCATCATTTACCTAATCATTTGGTTCATTGTTTCCTTTGGCGTTGTATTTTTTGCAGAGGGACTTAGCTCATTTACAATTAACGGGTTTCCATTTCATTATTTCATGGGAGCACAGGGGGCAGTTGTTACCTTTATTATTCTTTTATTTGTTAACGCAAAGCTAAGCGATAAAATTGATCAAAAGTATGGAATTGATGAAAGTAAAAATGAACAAATTAGTTCAGGAAAAGTATTGGATCATTAATTCCATCATCTCATTTTTACTAGTAAATGAATGAACACTCAATCAATCAACGTGACTAAATGATTAATTCAAGGCCAATAAAAAGGGGGAAAGAACGTGGATACACAATTTTTGGTCTCATTATCTATTATTCTAGCTACATTTGCATTATATGTTGGAATTGCCGTTTATAATAAAGCAAAAGCGACTTCAGACTTTTATGTAGCAAGTCGTGGAGTACCTCCAATTTTTAACGGAATGGCTATTGGAGCCGACTGGATGAGTGCTGCCTCCTTCATTGGTATGGCAGGAACAATTATGCTTCTAGGATATGATGGTCTTGCATATATTATGGGGTGGACAGGTGGTTATTTACTATTAACCTTCCTATTGGCACCACAGCTAAGAAAATATGGTCGTTATACAGTACCAGAATTCATTGGGGATCGCTATAACAGTCACACGGCTCGAATTATAGCGGCAATCTGTACGATCATTATCTCTTTTACATACTCGATTGGCCAGCTATCTGGTTCAGGGGTAGTAATTGGGCGTTTGTTTGAAATTGATGCGAAGCTTGGAACAATGATTGGGGTAGTCCTGATTGCTTTCTATGCGGCCTTTGGTGGGATGAAAGGAATTACCTGGACACAGGTAGCTCAATATATTATCTTAATCATTGCTTATTTAATTCCTGTTATCTTCATGTCACTACAGATTACGAATAATCCAGCTCCATGGTTATCGTATGGAAAAATTGTTGGTGAAATGGGTGAGCTCGATCGACAGCTCGGTATTTCAGAATACTTTGCCCCGTTCACCAATGGAACGAAGTGGCAGTTTATGGCGTTAATGTTTACACTTATGGCTGGTACGGCTGGACTTCCACACGTAATTGTACGTTTTTATACGGTTTCAACAATGAAAGCAGCTCGTTGGTCTGGGGCATGGGCATTACTATTCATCGGGTTATTATATCTATCCGCACCAGCGTATGCAGCATTTTCACGCTTCATCTTAATGAAAAATGTCGTTGGCCAGAAAATTTCTGAGCTTCCTGCATGGACAACAACGTGGGTTAATACAGGAAAACTAGCAGTTGCTGATGCAAACGGTGATGGAATCCTTCAGTGGCAGGAGTTAACGATTGCAAATGATATCGTGGTAATGGCGACACCTGAAATCGCAAACCTTGGGGTATTTGTTATCGGTTTAGTAGCTGCCGGTGCAATGGCCGCAGCATTATCGACTGCAGGTGGACTAATGATCGCAATTTCTTCCTCTTTTGCACATGATATTTACTATCGCGTGATGAAGCCAAACGCTACAGAAGAGAAGCGTTTAAGTGTGGCTCGTTGGTCGATTGCGGTCGCAACGTTATTAGCTGGGCTTATTGCATTAAATCCTCCTGGAGCGATTACACAAATTGTCGCATGGGCATTCGCATTAGCATCTGGAACCTTCTTCCCGGCATTATTACTAGGAGTTTGGTGGAAGCGTTCTAATGCGAAGGGTGTAACAGCAGGGATGTTAGTCGGTCTTGCTGTCACATTAACATATATCTTTGCGGCTAAATATGGTGGCTTCACGATTGCGGGTATCATAGATACTGGAGCGGGTGTATTTGGAGCAGTTGCAGCCATTTTAACAAATGTGATTGTTTCATTATCAACCGCCGCACCATCACAAGAGCTGCAGGATGAAGTACTAGATCTTCGTTATCCTGAACAAATGACCTATAAAGATGGTCAGGTGTGGTTAAAAGACGAAAATCTATAGATGTATCGCTAACGCTAAAAAAGTAGGATTCCTTATTGTAAATAAGGAATTCCTACTACATAGGCTGTTTTCGTATACTTTGTTGCTTTTATAGTTCTTTTAAAATCACTATAAACTTAGTAGAGTGGCATCTTTTCTTCCTAAATTATAACGACAACATCTAGTGAAATAGTGTAAATTACTGAAAAATAGGTCATGTAGCAACAAACTTTCAGAAAAGAGCCATTACATAAAACTCTTAGGGGAGAGTCATATGTTACACAGTGAACATTTGTATGCTCAAGTGAAGTATCATCCTTTTTTTAACGGAATCGAAAAGGATGATGCACTTCAGTTGTTGCAGCAGTGCACAGTAAAAAAATATAAACAAAAAGAAATGATTTTTTATGCAAACAAGCAGCGGGAGGGGTTACTTCTGCTGCTTTCTGGCATTGCGGAGGTATATGTAGAAGCGGCAAATGGTCTACATGAAGTTCTTGAAGTCATTCAAGCGGGTGAACTAATCGGGTTTT
The DNA here is from genome assembly GCF_002019645.1 of Litchfieldia alkalitelluris. Taxonomy (GTDB): domain Bacteria; phylum Bacillota; class Bacilli; order Bacillales; family Bacillaceae_L; genus Litchfieldia; species Litchfieldia alkalitelluris. Next base: position 630,883 of record NZ_KV917374.1, read on the forward strand.
CAAGTTTAGCAGATTTCTTAGGAGCGCCTGAAAAAGAAACAAAACATATGGTTGAAGTTCGTGCAACACGAGCATCAGAGGCATTACTTATTCCATTTGAGGTCATCTCTAAACGATGGGATGATCAAAATGTCCATGATTATTTATTAACACAAGTTTCTCATCGGCTAAGAGATGTGTATATTTCACTTGCTGAACAGGTTGGAAGCTCAAGAAAGCTTGGTGAAAATAACACGATTGTGGTTCGGGTTCAAGACATGATGTCCACACCAGTGGTTTCTGTCACACCTAATACAACCATTCAAGAAGTCGCTAAAATAATGATGAATAAGAGGACAAGCTCGGTTATTGTAATTGCAAATGAACATGTTGAAGGAATTATTACTGAACGAGATTTAGTGAATCGAGTGTTAGCGAGTAACTCATATAACACTCAATCTTTGACAGCAAAGGATATAATGACTAAAAACCCTATAACAATTTCAAGATTTTCGTACTTTTATGATGCATTATCATTACTAATTTTGAATGGAATGAAGCACCTTCCAGTCATGGAGGGTACAAAAGTGGTAGGAGTGGTGACCCTTTCAGACCTTTTACGTAAAAAGAATGAAAATATGATGAAAACAATTCAAAAAATTGAAACAGCGGATGAAAGAACACTCCCGTTAATAAAGTTAGCACTTTATGACGTACTTGCTACATTAATTGAAGGAAATGTACCAACCCTTCATTTACTAGAAGTGATGAAAAAGCTCAATGATCGTGTCGTAAATCGTTGTGTCGAATTAGCAATCTCAACGATTAAAGAAAATCACAAGAAAATCCCTCCATGCCAATTTTGTTTATACCAAATGGGAAGTAGTGGGAGAGGCGAACAGTTTTTGTTAACAGATCAAGACCATTTCCTCGTGTTTGAAAATAGTCAAGAAGATCAATATTTTCGTGTTTTTTCTGAAGAATTAGTAAGACTTCTTGAAAAAGCTGGGTTCTCGCGCTGCAAGGGAAATATGATGTCTAATTATGTTAGTTGGCGGGGAGACCTTACAACATGGAATGATAGACTTCGTGGATGGACCATACAATCTACCAATGAAAACCTCCTACTCGCACATAACTTTTTTGCCCACCGGATGGTATATGGAGATTTTAATCTTCATAAACAATTTGAAGAAGCGATATCTGGACAATTAAAACGGGGCAAAATCCTATTCTATCGTATGAAGGAAGTTGAAAGACAGCACCAAATACCAACATTAGATCAACCAATACGCTCTCTCTTTAGATTAAATAGAAAACAACTAGATTTGAAGAAGGAGGTTCTATTTCCTTATCACCATAGTCTACAGATACTTTCACTAGAACATGGAGTATCATCAGGAACATCAATAGAAAAGATAGATAGATTAATAGAGTTAAATGTAGTATCACAAGCGTTTGGGAATGATTTGAAAATTGCCGTTACAGAAATTCTAAGAATCTATATTAGCCACAGATGGAACCAATACCAAAAGGGAGAGACACTAACTTCAGAGGTTTTATTTACCTTTTTAACAACAAGAGAAAAGGAAGAGTTAATGCTAAGCTTAAAGACTCTTAGAGAGCTACAACAAATGGTGATCGTCCATGTATAGCACAAAAGGGGGAGATGGGCATTTTTTTTATGCGTAAAACAATTCCGTTTGAATTAAATAAAGATGTACCACTAAACACTCCGATTGAGGATATTTCATTTGTTGTGTTTGATACAGAAACTACAGGATTTGATATCGCAACAAATGATAGGTTGATTGAAATAGCGTCTGTTTCAGTTGAAGGAATGACGGTTCATGAGGATTCAACATTCCAAACATACGTTAATCCGAAACGACAAATTTCTCGGGAAATAACGGAACTAACGAAAATTTCTGGTAATACAGTCGAAAATGCACCTGACTCCCTTCAAGCAATTCAATCCTTTTTTCAACATGTTCAAAAACAAGATTGTGTTTGCTTTGTGGGTCATTATGTAGCATTTGATTTGCTGGTGTTAAAGCATGAGCTAAAACGATATAAGCTTACGTTTAAAAAACAACAAACGATTGACACACTAGATTTAATTGGCTTTCTTGCACCTTCCTATGACATGCGGGATTTGCATAAGTATGCGAGTGCCTTTAGCTCAAGGATTTATGAGAGGCATACAGCGCTAGGTGATACACTAACAACGGCATATTTGTTTGTTGAGCTTTTGTTTCATTTCAAAAATCGAGGATACCATACATGGGGTGATTTATTACGGGCTACTGATAGTCAAAATCGCTCGATCTTCACTTAATATAGGAACACTCAAGATGATGTGAAGTTATAATTACTATATAGAAGATATCGTGCAATGAGCCACTATAAAAAACACTTCTATACAACCTAAATAGTTCTAAACGTTACAATAGTGTCTCGAATTTTAAAAAAACACAAAAATAAATTTAAATTTTTCAAAAAAATAATTTCTCATTCCATATTTTCACCAAAAGTTGTTAAAAACCGTTATTCAATCACATATGTACGAGTCCTCACTTACGAAAAAAAACCAAATATATTTGCTAAATTCCTGTACTATTTTCAAAAAAATAAGATAAATCCCTTGTCCCACTTGACTTTGTTAGCATATTCCCTCAACCAAGCTAATAAAATGTTACAAACCTAACAAAGAGAGTGTTTGAGGTGAGGGGTCGTATATCGTCTTCGAAGATCTAGCAAAGCTATATTGCCAAACGATGAAATAGTACACCATATTGTTGAAGCATGAGCGAGTCTCATTTCACACTTCTCACATCCATATAGGGAGGGCGAGTAGTGTGCACGATTACATCAAAGAGCGTACTATCAAGATTGGAAAGTATATCGTGGAGACAAAGAAAACAGTTCGCGTGATTGCGAAGGAGTTTGGTGTTTCCAAAAGTACTGTCCACAAAGATTTAACTGAGAGACTTCCAGAAATTAATCCCGAACTTGCAAATGAAGTAAAAGAAATTCTCGATTATCATAAATCGATCCGCCATCTGCGTGGGGGTGAAGCAACAAAATTAAAGTATAAACGAGAAGATTTAGAAGAAGAAGTTGTAAAGCAATAAAAATCTCATTCTTTCTTGCATGGTCGACAAATTTTTACATTCTTTTTTTGCAAAATCATATTTTATTTTTCATTTTGTGATAGAATATATAATTAGGAAAATATTGTGCATTGGCCAGTAATGCAAGGAGGAAAGTAACAAAATGTTAGCTAGGGATATTGGAATTGATCTAGGGACCGCGAACGTACTGATCCATGTAAAGGGAAAAGGAATTGTGTTAAACGAGCCTTCAGTAGTAGCAATTGATCGAAATAACGGAAGAGTACTTGCGGTTGGTGAAGAAGCGAGGCGCATGGTTGGGCGTACACCTGGGAATATTGTTGCGATTCGACCATTAAAGGATGGCGTCATTGCGGATTTTGATGTGACAGAAGCGATGTTGAAACATTTCATTAATAAGCTGAATGTAAAAGGATTTCTATCGAAACCACGCATCTTGATTTGTTGCCCGACCAATATAACATCAGTTGAGCAAAAGGCAATTCGGGAAGCTGCTGAAAAAAGTGGTGGGAAAAAGATCTTTTTAGAGGAAGAACCAAAAGTAGCTGCAATTGGAGCAGGGATGGATATCTTTCAGCCAAGTGGAAATATGGTAGTAGATATTGGCGGTGGAACAACTGATGTTGCCGTGTTATCAATGGGCGATATTGTCACCGCCTCTTCCATTAAAATGGCAGGGGACAAGTTCGATGCTGAAATCCTAAGCTATATTAAGCGTGAATATAAGCTACTAATTGGTGAGAGAACGGCTGAGGACATCAAAATCAAAGTAGCGACGGTATTCCCAGGTGCGCGTCAAGAGGAAATTGATATCCGCGGACGAGATATGGTAACTGGATTGCCACGCACAATCACTGTAAGATCTGATGAAATCGAACGAGCATTACGTGAATCTGTGGCTGTTATTGTACAAGCTTCAAAAAGTGTTTTAGAACGTACACCACCAGAGCTTTCAGCTGATATCATTGACCGTGGAGTAATCCTCACTGGTGGAGGAGCACTATTACACGGGATTGATCAACTATTAGCAGATGAGTTGAGAGTACCAGTGCTTATTGCAGAACATCCAATGGAATGTGTAGCAATTGGTACAGGGATTATGCTCGAAAATCTTGATCGAATCCCAACACGTAAACTAGTGTAAACTGCTTCACCTTGTTGCTGGGTCAAGCAAACGTATATGATCATCATACTAATTATCCTAAGATAGGACCTTGTCATTTCTAAGACTGGTCCTAATTTCCTAAATAATAGCTTACAAAATTCGATAAATTTAAACATTCCTCTTTTTAAAATTAGGTATTTAAACTAAAATAAAGAGAGGTTGTTTATATACATAAGATTGTTAACTAGAGAATGAGGTGGAAGCTTTGCTCAGAGGTTTTTATACAGCTGCATCAGGTATGCTTGCTCAACAGCGTCGAACAGATATGTTAACGAATAATATCGCAAATGCTAACACACCAGGATTTAAGTCCGATCAAGCATCACTTCGAGCATTTCCAGAGCTTCTATTACAGCGAGTGGAATCAACGAATGCATTACCATCTAAAAAACTAGCAACAACTACAACAATCGGTAGTTTGAATACGGGAGTTTATATGCAGGAAACAGTTCCTCTCTTCGTGCAGGGGGACATTCGCGAAACGAATCAAAAAACCGATTTAGCATTAATAAATGGTGAATTGCCTGACGGTGGCTCTCTCTTTTTTACCGTTGCAAATGAAAACGGAGATCTCCGTTATACAAGGAACGGAAATTTTACACTTGATGGGACAGGCCACTTGACCACAAATGAAGGCTACTATGTGCTTAATGCTAACGGTGATCGGATTCAACTACAAAACGATCAATTTAGCGTGGCTCCTAATGGCATAATTAGCGAAAATGGAATAGAAGTTGATACAGTAGGTATTTCCTTTGCGGAAAATGCAAATGACCTTGTTAAAGAGGGCAATGGATTATTTGCAGCACAACCCGATGCAGTGATGCAGGGTGCAAATAACAATCAAAATCTTACATTTACACTTAGACAGGGCTATATTGAGAGATCGAACGTAGATGTAACAACCGCTATGACGGAAATGATGACGGCTTACCGCTCATTTGAAGCTAACCAAAAAATTCTCCAAGCCTATGATAGAAGCATGGAGAAAGCTGTAAATGAGATTGGGCGTTTACGATAAAAGAAACAAAAAATAATAATGATGAAGACGCTTCTAGATTTTGGTGTTTTGTAATGCGAATGAGTATTTGCACCATGAGTTATGAAAATAGTGCATTTACCTAATGTGGAATGAGCGGAGAGCCAATTGACTACTGCAGGATCCAGTGGTCTCGGGAGACCCCGCAGGAGCCAAAAAGCGACGAGGAGGCTCACGGACCACCCCGCGGTATCCCGCGAGTGAATCGCAGCTCATGGAACTCCACTATCTAGGTTATTTTCAGAAATGCGACAAACTATTTTTATAGTAGTCATAAATATAAAGAAAGAAAAGGGTTTTCAGGAGGACATGTTGTGAATCGATCATTTTTAACAGCAACAAATACAATGACCCAGCTTCAAAAACAAATGGATACGATTGGTCATAATCTTGCGAATGTTAATACCCATGGATATAAAAAGCGAGATATCCAATTTAGTGAGCTTCTATATCAACAATTTGAAAACCCCACTTCAGATCAAAATGCCATTGGTAGATTAACACCAAATGGAATTAGACAGGGTGTAGGTGCAAAAATTGGACAAACTATGCTTAACTTATCAACGGGTGCCGTTCAAGTAACCGATCGTCCACTTGACCTTGCATTAACAAAGCAGGGACAATTTTTAGAAGTGCTGGTTGAAGAAAATGGTATACAGGTTCCACATGTCACTCGCAATGGAGCCCTTTATCTTTCGCCATTAAACGATGGTACAAACCAAGTGGCGCTAGTCACTGCTGAAGGATATCCGGTGTTGGATACGGACGGTGAACCAATCGTGTTTTTAGACCAATTTAAAGACATGACTATTTCAACTGATGGTCAATTAACGGTGAATAGACAGGATGGACAGTCACAACAATTTGACCTATCTGTTCTACAGGTAGATAAGCCACAGCTTTTAAATCCAATAGGAAATAACGTATATGGGCTGCCAAACCTTGAAGAATTAGGACTTGCTGAAGAAGAATTATTCACACAGCTTGTTGGAGATAACCGTGCGAACATAGCGATCACTCAAGGTGCACTTGAGCAATCGAATGTAGATGTGGCGACTGAAATGTCTGACCTCATGATCGCGCAGCGTTCGTATCAGTTTAATGCGAAATCCATATCTCTTGCAGATCAAATGTTGGGGTTAGTCAATGGAATACGTTAAAGGACAGGTGAATTCTCAAGTGACCACAGATAATAACAGACCACAAGAAGCAACACATGAAAAAGTGCGTAAACAACGTTATGAGGAAGAAACTACAAAACAAAAGTCTAAACAAAAAAGACTCGTTCGTATCCGTATTATTCCTATTTGGTTACGTCTTTTTATCATTGCAGCTTTAATTGCAATAAGTGCAATTGCTGGTGTCGTTATAGGTTATGGGGTTATTGGGAGTGGAGAGCCGGAAGACGCATTAAAGAAATCGACTTGGCAGCATATTATTGATCTGGTTGAAAAGCAGAAATAAAGCAAGTATAGTTAAAATTTTACAACTATCATTATAAATAGGAGGCAAGATAGATGTTAGATATTAACGAAATAAAAGAAATCATTCCACATCGATATCCATTTTTATTAGTGGACCGAATCCTTGAGATTGAAGAAGGTAAACGCGCTGTAGGAATTAAAAATGTAACAGCAAATGAAGAATTCTTTAATGGCCATTTTCCAGAATTCCCGGTTATGCCAGGTGTGTTAATTGTTGAAGCACTTGCGCAGGTAGGCGCTGTAGCAATGCTCATTAAAGATGAAAATCGTGGCCGCCTTGCATTTTTTGCTGGTATTGATAATTGCCGCTTCAAAAGACAAGTCGTTCCTGGAGATCAGCTTCGCCTTGAAGTTGAAATGACAAGAGTTCGTGGTTCAATGGGTAAAGGTAAAGCTGTGGCAACAGTTGACGGAGAGCTTGTATGTGAAATGGAATTAATGTTTGCTTTAGGGGATAAAAAGGAATAGTAGTTGCTTTTGAAACAACGCTCAGGCTAAATGGTCTTGGGTGTTTTTTTATTGGGGTAAATGGTCTTGAGCTCCTTTCTTAGGGGGAATGAGACGAATCGCTATAGCCCTATGGAGAACGCTGATTCACTTCCTTGAATGGAATAGACATGTAAGGAGTGGTGTTTGGATTACCTTACAAGCAAAAAAAGCTAAAGGAAGGGAATCAAAGCAGTTGTTATGTTCCCTTACTCCTGCCAAAAGCCTAAGCAAGTGAATCAAAGCAGGTGAATCAAAGCAAGTGTCTGATCCCCTAAAAAAGAAAACTGCCCGAAACCTTAGACTTCAGATTCCCTTGACCTAGTTAAAATACTCCCAAAAAATCCAAACATAAACCGACCAACACTAAAATAATTACCTACATCATGAAAATTATTCAAAAGGTTGGGCAAGCTAATCAAAGACCTAGTAAACCTTGAGGTCATCGACATTAATTTAGAAAGGGGTAAACGATATGAATAAAAAATGGCTACTTAAGCTTTCAGGAACACTTCTTGCAGCATCTCTTATTACTGGTTGTGCAGCAGATGATCAAGATCCGCCACCAGAAGAAACTCCAATGGATGAAGTGACACCGGAAGAAGATGTAGTACCACCTGGAGAAGAAGTTGAAGAAGAAGTCGTACCTGGTGAAGAAGCTGAAGAAGAAGTTGCACCAGGAGAGGATGCAACACCTGGAGATGAAACTCCAGATACAGATACTGATATGGGTGAAACAGAAAACGAAGAAGATGAGCAATAAGTATAAAAAGTCCCCATCTACATGGGGACTTTTCTTATAAATAAAGATTGAGGCAACACGGCCTTGTTGATTTTTCGCGCAGGTATAGGAACCCCATAGCCGGAAAAATTCCGGCTATTGTATCTAGTAGGGTGCTAAGAAGCAGATATAAGCGGAGAAATTCCGGTTAACATCTCTAATATATGATTAAATCTAAAGATTAGGTTGATATAAGTGGAAAAACTCCTGTTATTTTTAGGGAAATGTTGATATTTCCCTACTTAAGCGGAATTTTTCCGTTTATGTCCCTCCAACACAGTGAAATAAACAAGATAGATAAGACACCGCCATCTAAAAAGAAAGCAAAACTAACTCCCTAGAGTAATAGCTGGTCTACATACCTTTGTATGATAAAGGAGTAAATGACATAAAGTATAAATTAGCAGATTTTCACTAAACAAAAAGAACCGGGCTGTGCCCGGTTTTTCCTATTACTTCACATTCGATAAAATCTTCTTCCGTTCTTCATGAACAATCTGGTTGAAGGTCTTTAGGAGCTCTTCACCCTGCAATCCCTGTTGCAAGAGCTGGGCTAAAATTTGTTCGGATTTTACAAAAGGAGCTCGTTCTAATTTTCCATCAAATAAGATGCTAATATGATCCGAAAATTCTTTAATTGACATCACTGTTGCTTGGACGAATGCAGGATCATTTGATTTATCACTAATAGTCACTTGAAGATGTAATGCTTTTTGTTCATTTTTAAATTGCTCAAAAAGCGCACGGTCACTTTTGTTTAAAAAGGCCTCAATGATCCAACGCTTCCCACTATCTTCTCTGTTAATAATTAATCCATCAATTAAATCTACATCAATGATCTTTTCTTCTGAAGGCACATCTGGTAAAAAACTGAGAGACACTAGCTTGAATGTCTTCAAAATACCACTCCTGTCTACTTCTATCATTAGTAAAAATTATAGCATATAAGCGAATAGAAAATAAATTACCTCAAATTTTTTTTGTGAAAACACGGTAGAATATCCAAATTATTTCCCACACACCTTTGCTTTTATACCTAATACAAAAGTAACAAGTTTTATGAAAATAACTTATTTTAAAATACCCACCCTTTCATATCTGTAAACATTCTTATGAAAAGTTATTTTTCAATGTTGGAATATGTCTAAAAATGTAAAAATACCGATTTTACGGAATGATAACGTTTCATATATGATGTACTTGTATTTAGAGATAGAAAGGAGGGAACTAGGTGATCAATCAGGTGATTTTAGTAGGTAGGCTTACAAGAGATCCGGAAATTCGTTATACAGCCGATGGGCAGGCTGTAGCAAATGTAACTTTGGCAGTTAATAGAAACTATAAAAGTCAAGCTGGAGAGATAGAAGCTGATTTTGTAAATTGTACCCTTTGGAGAAAGACCGCTGAAAATACAGCGAATTATTGTAAAAAGGGATCAATTATAGGAGTTAGTGGCCGAATTCAGACACGAAGCTATGAAAATGATGGGCGAAGAGTGTATATAACTGAAGTGTTGGCTGAATCTGTGAAGTTCATGGGTGGAAAACCAAGAGAATTAGTGGAGCAATAAAAAAAGGAGGCCCCAATGGTACATGAAGAATTAAAGCAAATGGATCAACGAATTGAAAAGCTTGCAAACGGCATCGGCTACCATTTAGAAACTCTTTTGGGTCAAATCGATGAACGGCTTAATCAAATCGAAACAATGAATAATAGAAGATTCATAAAAATTGATTCCATGCTAGAAGGTAAGGTGTTTGATCATTGCGATTAGCTAATCCACGACAAAAATAAAGGCTCTTTTCTGAAAATTTAGTCCTTATAATCTTACTTTTAATTTAAATAAGGCATTAAATGTGATAATGGGATAAATATCCGGAAGAAAAGATGCCACACCACTTGGTTCATAGTGGTTTTCTATGACCTTAGAAGCAACAAAGTTTACGACAATAGCCAAAAAAAAAGGAGGTGTTTACAAGCCGTCCTCAACCAACTTCTCCATAGATCCACTCGCATAATTAATTTTCAACAAAAGCTCACAAAAAGTTTTATAACCCACGAAACAATACGCAAAAAAAAAGAGTCAAATCATAAAGCATCCTCGCAAGCTTGCTTTAACCACATTGTCGCCTCATTAATTCCTGGTTCACATAGGGCAAGCCTATATGAACCAGTTTTTTTATGTTGGCTACTTAAGGAATGTTTGTTTCCCTTTTAAAACAGTCATAGAAAACATAGTGGAGCCTTTATTTTAATTTCGTACTCACGATCGAAAATAGCTTCTGCCAGGCTTCAGCTTTATCTAGATGCTTTTCATTCACTTCTAACTTTTTCTTACGAGGCTTTTTTGGTGTTGTCGTCTTTTCCAAGATACCTGACTCCTATCTAAGTGAAAGTAGACTTTTAAGATCATTGTTTGAAAGCTCTGTAATCCAGCTTTCACTTTGAATGATCTCGTCATTTAACGCTTGTTTCTTCTCTAGCATTTCATCGATTTTTTCCTCAAGTGTTCCTGTGCTAATCAGTTTATGAACATGTACAAACCGCTTTTGACCAATTCGATAGGCTCGGTCTGTTGCTTGATTTTCGACAGCTGGATTCCACCAACGATCAAAATGAATCACATGATTTGCTTCGGTCAAATTCAACCCAGTTCCACCAGCTTTTAAGGAAAGAATCAAAATTTGATGCTTTCGATTTTGAAAGCTTGCAATCATATCATCACGGCCCGTTTTTGAAATACTTCCATTTAAAAATAAGACCTCTTCACCAAGTGTTTTTTGTAAAACAGTTCGAATCATTTCACCCATTTGAATATATTGAGTGAAAATTAAACAGCTTTCATCCTGCTCACGAATATTTGTCACTAACTCAAGAAGCTTCTCCATTTTATTAGAGCGTGTTTGGATTTGATTTGGTTGTGCTTCTTTTAGGTATAAGGCAGGATGGTTACATACTTGTTTTAACTTGCTTAGCATTTTTAAAATAAGTCCCTTTCGCTGCATACCAGCTACTTGTTCGACCTGTTCAAATGTATCTTTCACAAGCTGCTCATATAATGATGCTTGTTCAACAGTTAGTGGACAATATTCCTTTTGTTCTTGTTTGTCTGGTAAATTCAGTGCAACATCTTCGTCCTTTTTCGTTCTTCTTAATAAAAATGGACGTATTAACCGTTGCAGCTGCTGAATTCTCTCCGTATCCCGGTCCTTTTCGATTGGTGCAACAAACCGTTTTTGGAATTGGCCTAAGCTACCTAAATAGCCTTCATTGATAAAATCAAAAATAGACCATAATTCTGTTAAGCGATTTTCCATCGGTGTCCCTGTTAACGCAATATGATGAGCACCTTCTAAGCGACGGATGGCACGAGATTGCTTTGTTTGTGCATTTTTAATATTTTGAGCTTCATCTAAACAAATGGTGCCCCAATCATAAGCCGAAATTTCTTCATAGTCTAAATGCGATAAACCATAGGAAGTTAAGACAATATCTGCATCACCAATGGAAGCAGCAAAGTCTTCTCCTTTTCCACGGTTCGCTCCATAATGCAAATGAACCTTCAACGTTGGGCCAAACTTTTCAAGCTCCTTCTGCCAGTTTCCAAGAACCGAGGTAGGGCAGATAATAAGAGATGGCTTTGAGCCATGCTCTTTGACCGCATGAAAATAAGCAATCATCTGAATCGTTTTTCCAAGTCCCATATCATCGGCTAAACATGCCCCAAATCCGAAGCGCCGCAAAAATAACAGCCAATCAACACCTTGCTGCTGATATGGACGTAGCTCACCCTGAAAGCTAGTAGGAATGGAAGCTTGAGGGATTTCTTTAATCTCTGAAAGCTGATTTACCATCTTGGATAAATGTCGACTTAGTTCAATTTCGATATGTGCAAACGGACTCTGAGACTCTGTTTCATCTGAGGCTTCTCGGTCTGATAGTAAAAGCTCTTGTTCAAGAATATCTCGAAAACTTAGTCCTTCTTTGTTCGCTTTTGATAAAATAGACTGCACCTGTTTGATAAAAGCTGGATCGAGTTTAATCCATCTCCCACGGATATTGACGAGGCGTCGCTTTTGGTCGACAAGACTCATGAATTCCTCCTCTGATAAATCAACCCCATTGGTTGAAAAGCGCCAATCAAAGTCAATCAACGCATTTAAGCCAACAAACGATTGTCTAGTCGTCGCAGATGAAGATTTTACCTTTGCTTTCACAGCTAGCTGGGCATCTCTAATTGCCATCCACCAAGAAGGGAGTTGAATCTCGACCCCAGCTTGTAATAATAACTCACTATCTTCAGTTAAGAAATTCCATGCTTGAAACTCGCTCATTTCACTGATCATTGTTTCATTTTTATCATGTAACCAAGGAACAAGGTTCATCCATGTTTGTTGGTCACGGCGCACTTTTTCAAGATGCTCCTTCCAACTTACCGGGAGTAGTTCTCCATATGGATATGAAATATCTTCATTCTTTTTATCACGCAAAAGGGTCTCAATTCCCCAAGGCTCACCATCTTCATCTGGTTCGACAAGGCGCAATACGACCTGAAAGGGGGCAGTATCTTTTACCCAACCAATTTTTTCATGATAATCTAACTCAGTTGCTGCAACGAGCTGGTTGCCAGCATTCTTTAGCAAAGGAAATTCCTGTTGAAGCTCAGTCCAGGCTTCATTTAAATCAGGATCCTGACTGAACCAATCTTCAATAGCGGCTGATAACCAGCTTTTCTCAAAAGAGCCCGGTTCCATTTCTTCTAGCCTCCAGCCAAACGTGCCTTCAGCCCATTGATCATAATCCGGAACAAATGACTCTGATAAAATTCCTTTATATAAAAATACTGCAATCTCACGGAATTCCTGACTAGCCTCAGTAAATGTAATCTGTGATAAGGAATTCGGTGAGTGGGAACCGAAAAATTCAAGTGCCTGCCAAGGGGTTAAATAAAACGCTTCATCTTTTATTTCGATAAAAGAGCCATAATAGGAGGATGTATGATTTGAAAAGAGTATATTACGAACACTCTTTAATGAAATAATCTCATCAAATTCATCGCTAATCCATAAATAACAACCATTCATTTCATCCCACTGACAATCCACAATTAATGAATGAACTAACATACTTTCACCTTCTTTACTCGGGCAATCTAATCATTCTTGTATAATTAATTTGGCTCTCGTTAGTTCTTCCTGAAAGGCACGAAGACGCTTATGGGAACCTGAGAGCTTCTCTATATAAAGATCCCAGCGATCTAATTTGTTTAAACGACGATAATTAGTACGAAGCTTTTTTAAATACCGAACAGCTTTTTTATAACTTTGACGGTTTTTCTGCTCTAGAGCATTCATCACAGCATGATGATAAAAAGGAATCACTGCCTGACGGTCATTTTCTTCAATAAGCTTTAAGGTTTGACGATCACAGTCGTCTGCAGTGTAGCCTAAAAGGATCTGCAGCTCAACCCAGCTTTTATATTCGCCAACACCTAGTAAGTAATGATCAAGCTCGACAAAGCTATATGGTAAGAGCTTTTTCATCATCTCAACATATAAACCTTGGTCATTTATCTGAAAATACTCGTAAATTTCACTTAAATAGGTCCTAGTAAAATGGCGCCGTGCATCATATGAAGGTAAGCTAGCCATATATTTATCAATATGTTTCGCTGAATACTCAATCCAATGACGCGCTCTCTTCCAATCATGATTGTTTGAAAGAAGATGGATCCACCAGAAGCTATAAGAGACATATGAGCTATCCAATCTCGACAAATAGTTTACAGCTTCCATATCTCTTTTTTGTAAAAAAGCAAGGTGAACTAAAGCTAATAAATTTCCAACATGATCATCACTATCAGTTGTTGCTAAAAACTCTTCTTCTTCTTCAATCCATTTTTTTCGATTAAATAAGATCGACCAAAGGGCACGATAAATCGAAAAACGGTTAAATAAAAAGTAATCTTCTCTTAGCAATACCTCTCGGACACTATCAATGCTTTCATATAAAATATCATCCAAATCAAATGGAAGAGATACTGATCGTAGATGGAAAATATCATCAATCACATTATCAATAATATGGTGCGCATATGGTGTAATATAGTTTTCAAATGTAACCGCCTGATACTCATGCTTATTGAGTGTTTCGATAAATTTATTAAGTGAAAAAATCCCAGCATGAATTGAAAACAGACGTCTTGTTTCAGGCACCTTGGGGGCCTTTTTTATTAATCCTTGAAAGAAATTATAATAAATTAACGAAAAAAAGTGCCGATCACGTTCCGAATATTGATCTAAAAATGACTCATATTCTTGCTTAAAAAACATCTGCCAGCTGCTTAGAGAATGTTCTTCATATGTACTTTGAAGTGCACTTGCTTTTTTAAATGAAGCGGAAATTCCCGCAAGTGTTGGGCTCATTTCTTCCTTCCATTCATCTAAAAGCGCTCCAATACGACCCACACTAGCATACACTGAAAAAAACAAGGCCATGCGATGGCGACAAAAATCACTAGAAGGACAACTACAGTGGTCACCCTCTGAAAACTCCAAATCAATGCTGGCGTCCACAGGAATAACATCCTGTACTTTTCCATGAATCACTTGATCTGAATATTTCACATTATATACACTACCTTGACGGTAGAGATTAAGTCCTTTTTTGATTAGGTTACGATTATCTTCTAGATTGAAGGGTAATTTCTTTTTTAACCCTTCAGCAAACTCAAGTATCTGTTCCTTTGAAACCTCATGCTGTAGCATGATTGCCCTTCGCCTCCTAATCTAACTAACAAACAGTGTGTTAAGAATATTCAAATATTTATATGCAAAAAGTATATCTTATTATTATAACTTATTTTTAAAATAAAATCTGTAATGGGACAGTCTCAAATCAAACAAGGCTTGCGTACGATATCAAAACAACTCCCTAGGGCTTATTTATAAGAGGTGACTAAATTTTGGATATAAACCAATCCAAACTTGAGGGTCGACTGGACCTAGAAGAGCTAAGGCAGGTCCTACTCCGCGCATATCTAAGAGGAGAAAACCTATCAAATATGGAAGCGAAAGACATGATAGAAGACCTTGTCAGAAATTTAAGAGGTAAAGATATATCGTAACAGGGTACATTTGTTTGTAGATACTAGTTTCTAACGTGAAAAGAGGCGAGATCTCATCCTAGTGATGAGGTCTCGCCTCTTTTACTTATGTTGAGGTTGCCTTAAAGGGAAACGCGGTCCGGTAATGGGGCGGAAAGAGTGTGTAATGCGGCGGGTTTGATCCTGAATCCGGCGAGAAATCAAGAAAATCCGGCCGGAGCAAGAATTTAGGGAATCACAGTCCAAGAAATGCGGCGGGAAGATTGGATAATGCGGCGGGTATGATCCTAAATACGGCGAGAAATGAAGAAAATCCGGCCAGAGCAATGAATTAAGGTAATGCAGGCAAAGAAATACGGCGGGAAAAGTGTGTAATGCGGCGGGTTTAATCCTGAATCCGGCGAGAAATAAAGAAAATCCGGCCGGAGTAAGAATAAAGGGAATGACAGGCAAAGTCAAGTCCATAATATTGTGTAAAATACTAATACAATGTTTTCAACTGTTTTCAAGGTTTGGGGTTAGGTCTCCCCTTACATTTTTTTTTGCGAAAGCTTCCATGGTTTTTCTTTTGCATATCCAGGAGAGGCTGTCAAAGGCCTTTCACTTTGATAGCCTCTCCTGGATATGCCATAATACCATAATTGGAAGTTTCGGAAAAAATACTATAGGGACTTCTTCCGGGAGTATGCATTCTCTTGATATTCCATTAAGACTGCACCTACTAAACGAAAAGCAGACTGTGTATTCGGAAATATCCTAATGACTCTTTCTCTTCTTCGTACTTCTTGATTTAAACGTTC